>JAIBAS010000144.1 GCA_019695075.1 Promineifilum sp.
GTGTTGGCCGCCGCCCGCGACCAGCTCCTGGCCGGCCGCAGCGTCACCCTGACCGGCGTCGCCGGCGTCGGCAAGACCGCTCTGGCCGCGGCCCTCTGCGCCGGCTGGCCCACGTCGGCGACCTTCTGGTACACCTTCCTGCCCGGCCTGAGCGACAACCTGCCCGGCCTGCTCTTCGCCCTGGGCCACTTCATCCGCCAGTGGCAGCCCTCGGCCCTGTGGCAGCAACTGATGGCCGACCAGGGCCAGGTACGCAACCCGGCCCAACTGTTGGCCATCCTGCGCGCCGACCTGGAGCGCTTGCAGCCCCACCAGCCGCTGCTGTGCTTCGACGAAGTGGATATGCTGCGCACTTCCGACAGCGAAGTCCATTCGGCCAATCACATCCAACTGCTGACCTTCCTGGAAGGGTTGAGCACGACCACGGCCGTCCTCTTGATCGGCCAGAACGGCTACGTTGATACCGCCGCCCACTTCGCCCTGCACACGCTCGACGCCGAGCAGACGGCCTCGCTGCTACGCGACGCCGGCATCGCCCCCCAGGCGACGACCGTCGCCCGCGTGCAGGGCGTCACCGGCGGCCTGCCGCGGCTGATCGAACTGGTCATCGCCCTCATCCACGGCGGCGACAACCTGGCCGAACTCGACCGGTTGCACACGCGCGCCGACGTGCGTCCGCTGTTCTCCCGGCTGTGGCGGCGGCTAGACGCGGCCGAGCAAGAGCTACTGACCTCGCTGGCCGTGCTGCGCCGGTCTGTGCCCGTCGATGTGGCTGCCCGCGTCCCGGCCTTTGAGTCGCTGCGCCACCGCCGCATCGTGCAGGTCGTCTCCGGCGAGGTGGCCGTGCTGCCCTACTTCCGCGGCCTGATCTACGAGGCCCTGCCGCCGGAGCAGCGCGAGGCCGCCCACGCCGAGGCCGCCCGGCTGCGCGCTCTGCGCGGCGATTACACCGCCGCCGCCTACCACTACAGCGAGGCCGGCGATGGCGTGGCCGCGGTCGAGGTCTGGTTCCCCCATCGCCGGCTGGAGATTCAGCGCGGCCAGAGCGGCGCGGCGCAGGCCATCTTCAGCCGGCTTTCGCCCGCCCGGCTGCCCGCGCCCGCCTCCAAGCAACTCCGTCTCATCCAGAATCAACTCGACCTGCTGGAGGGCAACGCCGCCCGCGTGGCCAGGAGCATGGCCCAGGTCAAGTGGGAGTCGGACGACGTCTACGCCGCCGAGGCCCACCGCCAGGCGGGCGAAGCCAACTTCATGCTCGGCCGCACCGACTCGGCCCTGGAGAGCTATGGCCGGGTGCTCGTCGCCCTGGGCCACTACGCCGACGCGGCCACCGACGCCTTCTCGCGCCGCGGCCAACTCTACATCGACCTGGGCGAGATGGCCGCCGCGCGCGCGGAAGCGCTGCGGGCGCGTGTGCGCCTGTTGCTGCTGGAGGGCATGCTGGCCTTCAACGAGGGCGACTACGACCGGGCGCAGGGCGAGTTCGGCGCGGCGCTGGCGGCCACCGCGACGCTGGAGACGCCCGAACTGACGGCGCAGGCCAACGAGTGGCTGGCGGCGGCGGCCATTATGCTCGGCGACGTAGAGACGGCCGAGCGCCACGGCGCGGTAGCGCTGGAGTACTACCGGCGCATCGGCAACCGCGTCAAGCTGGAGGGCATCCGCGCCGATCTGGCCGGCATGTATCTGAACGTCCACGCCTACGAGCAGGTCATCGAGCCGAGCCTGCGGGCGCTGGCTTACTTCGAGGAGATCGGTCACGAGCGTTGGATCTCCTCCATCGCCAGCAACCTGGCCGAGGCCTACACCGAACTGGGCCGGCTGGACGAGGCCATGCGCTACGCCCAGCGCGTGCTGCAATTGGAGAACCAGCGCTCGCGCCCCTATGCCCTCTACAGCCTGGGGCTGATCCACCAGCGGCGGGGGCGGCCGGACTACGCCGCCGTAGCCTTCGAGGACGGCCTGCGCGTGGCCCAGCAGAACGGCGACCTCTACATCGAGGCCTTTCTACAGCGCAACGTGGGCCGGCTGATGCGCGAGACGGGCCGCGCCGGCGAGGCCGCGGCCGCTCTCAGCGCCGCTCTCGACCTCTTCCGGCGCATGAACCTGGCCATTGAAATCGCGACGACGGCCGGCGAACTGGACGCGCTCTCGGCGCAGACCAGCGAGGCCGGCGCGGGGTCATCCCACAATCTGCCTATTGCCAACTCGCCCAGATGACATAAAATATCTCTTAGAGGGTGTGTCAGTGACAGCGCTTGCGGCAAGGAGAGCAGCATGACCGACGACAATATCAACAATCGCGATCCCGAAGCGGAGGCTCCCGGCCCCTATGAGGCCGAAACACAGGTCTACGACGCCGAGCCGCCGGTGCAGAACTACAGCGCCGACGACTTCGCCACGCCGCCGCCGCGCAACTGGACCGGTATCCTCCTGGTCGCGCTGCTCATCGCCGCTGTGCTGCTGGGGGCGCTGTTGGCCTATCTCTTCTTCTGGCGCGACGACAGCGGCCTGATCCCGACGACGCCGGAGACGCCCATCCCCGGCGACACCTCCTGGACGGCCGTGCAGACCGCCGGACGCATGATCGTGGGTACGTCGCTCGACTACCCGCCGTTCAGCTACCGCAACCAGGACTTCCAGCCCGACGGCTTCGACATGGCCCTCATCCGCGAGATCGCCGGCCGCCTGCGCGTGCAGACCGACATCCGCGACATCGCCTTCGACAGCCTGTTCACGGCCCTGGAACAGCGCCAGATCGACGTGGCCATCGCCGCCATCTCCGTGACGCCGGAGCGCGAGGCGCTGGTGGGCTTCAGCAACGTCTACTACGTCGGCGAGGAGGGCATTCTGGCGCGCGCCGATTCGGCCATCACGACCGTCGCCACCCTGTCAGACATGGCCGGGCGGCGCATCGGCGTGCAGCGCGGCAGCGTCTATGAGACGTGGCTCCAGCGCGACCTTGTCGATACCGGCCTGACCGTGGCCGGCAACCTGTTTGTCTATGAGACCGTCGATGCCGCCGTGCGCGATCTGCGCGAGCAGCGCCTCGACCTGGCCATCGTCGATCAGCACGTGGCCCAGGCGTCGGTGGCCCAGGGCGGCGTGCGCCGCGTGGGCGGCGGGCTGAACAAGCAGCGCTACGCCATTGCCGTGCGCCGCGGCGGCGACGCCCTGCGCGACCAGATCAATCTGGCCCTGACGCAGATGCAAAACGACGGCCGTCTGTCGCAACTGGCGCAGACCTACCTCAACCTCGACCCCAACGCGGTTATTACCCTGCCCGCGCCGACGGCCACGCCGATTGTCCCGGCGACGCCGCAGCCCACCGCGCCGCCCACCGGCTGCGTCAACGGCATGCGCTTTGTGGCCGATCTGAATCTGGACGACAACAACATGCAGTCGCCGCCGCCCATCAGCCCCGGCCAGGCGTTCAGCAAGGGCTGGCGCATCCAGAACAGCGGCACGTGCGCCTGGACAACGGCCTATCGCCTGGCCTTCGTCGGCGGCAACACGCCCGCGGCCAGCATGGGCGGCCAGCCGACGGCGATACAGGGCTTTGTGCCCGCCGGGGGGCAATACGACATTTTCGTCAACCTCGTGGCCCCGTTGGCCCCCGGCGTCTACCAGGGCATCTGGCAGATGGTGGACGACCAGAACCGGCCCTTCGGCGACCGCATCTGGGTGGGCATCACCGTGCCGGCCTCGGCCACGGCGACGCCCAACCCAACGCAGACGCCGTCGCCCAGCATCGATTTCCGCGTTGACCGCAACAACATCTTGCAGGGCGAGTGCGTCAACTTCGTCTGGAACGTGACCGGGGCGCGGACGGTACACTTCTACGCCCTGGGCGAGGCGTGGCAGAACAACCAGGTGCCGCCGCAAAGTAACCGCCAGGTCTGCCCGCCCAACACGACGACCTACTATTTGCGCGTCGTGCGCAACGACGGCAACGTGGAAGAGCGCCAGATCGCCATCACCGTGCGGCCGAACGTCAACGCGCCGACCATCGCTCAATTCGTCGGTGCGCCGACACAGGTGACGGTCGGGCAGTGCGTTCAGTTGCAGTGGGACGTGCAGGGCAGCGTGACACGGGTGACGGTGAGCAACCAGTTCCGCGTCATCTGGGACAACGCGCCCTCGCGCGGTAACACGCAGGACTGCACCGGCGCGCCGGCGATCATCGAGTACAAGCTCGTCGCTGTCGGCCCCGGCGGCACGAGCCAGGCGCTGGAACACGTCACCGTGGTCAGTCCGGCCACGGCCACGCCCGTGCCCACCGTCCCGCCCAGCCTGCCGGTCATCGACTCCTTCACCGTCCTGCCGGCGCAAATTCAGGCCGGCCAGTGCGTCCAGATCGCCTGGGCGACGAGCGGGGCGACCGGGCTGGTGCGGCTGTTGCGCAACAACGTGCTCGTGCTGGACAACGCCAATCTCGTCGGCACGGCGCAGGACTGCCTGCAATACCCCGGCAACTACACCTACCAGTTGGTGGCCAGCACTGCCAGCGGCCAGTCGGTCTCGCGCGACCAGTCGGTACTGGTCAGCGAAGCGCCTCAGCAGAATCCGCTGGCGGACAAGACGTTCCAGATCACGGCCATCAACGTCAGCGCGACGCTGCCGGGCACGCTGGTGACGGCGACGTTTAACGCCGACGGGCAACTGACCGGCTCCGGCGGCTGTAACAACTTCAACGGGCGCTACAGCGCCATGGGCGGCCGGCCAAACGGACAAATCCTCGTCAGCGAGCTGTCGAGCACCAGTCTTTTGTGCCCCGATCCGGGCACGATGACCCAGGAAGGGGATTTCTTCAACGCGATGCGTGCGGCGGCGACGTATGAGTTCGTGACGGACACCATCGTCGTCTTCCGCAACGCCGCCGGCCAGGAAGTGCTGCGTCTGGGGCCGGTCGCGTCGCCGCGCTAAAACGTTTCGGGCAAAGATTGATGGGTTAGGCCCGACCGGTCGAACCTGATCGGTCGGGCCTGAGGAAGGGGCGGGCGTTCACGCGAGTGGGCGCCCGCCGCGCCGTTAGAACCAGCGGCGGCGCTTCATGAAGAGGATCAGGCTGATGGCGACGACGGCCATGAGGGTCAGCACGGCCGGGTAGCCCCAGGGCTGCTCTAACTCCGGCATGTACTCGAAGTTCATGCCGTAGATGCTGGCGATGAAGGTGATGGGCAGGAAGATGGTGGCGATGACCGTCAGGAGTTGATTGACGCGGCTGGTGTTGCGCTCCACCGCGGCCATGTGCAGGCTCATGATCTCGGTCATGATCACCCGCAGCCGGTCGTAGTAAGCCAGCAGGCTCTCGATCTCGCGGTAGAGGGCCTTGGTGAAAATCTTACCCTCTTCCTCGCTGATGAACTTCGACTCAGCGTCCTTGACGAACTCCAGGAAGCCCTCCAGTTCCAGCAGCGGCTCGTTCCAGGGTTTGATCTCCTCGCGCATGAAGAGGATGTCGCGGTAGACGCTTTCGCGCCCGCGGCCCACCAGCACGCGATCCTCCAGCCCCTCAAGCTGCTGCGTCAGGTGCTTGAAGCTGTACTGGTAGTGTTCGACGATGACGGCGCGGAAGAGCAGATAGAGCAAGTAGTCGGGGCCGTGCTGCTGGGCCTTGGTCTGCCGGCCGACGAGGCGGCGGCGCGTGCGCGCGAACAGGCCGTGGCTCTGGTGTTCGTAGAGGATGAGGAAATTGCCGCCGAGCACGAAAGAGCCGCTGTTCTGTTCCAGCAGCTTGCGCTCCGGGTCGAGGTAGGGGACGGTGTACTCGACATAGAGGCAATTGTCATACTCGATGTCGAACTGCATCTGCCCCTCGTCCAGAATCTCCACCAGCACAAAGGGATCGACGTGGAACTCGTCCAGCAGCCGGGTTAGCTCGGCCTCGTCGTGGACATCGCGGACGGTGACCCAGTTGATGCGCTGGTGGTCGATGCGGCCCAGTAGCTCGTCGATATTGCCGCACTCGTAGGCCTCGATTGTCTCCGCGTCGTAGACGACGAGAGCGTATTTGGCGGGGCTGTCGGCCGCGCCGTTGGCGTTTGACGGGGGGCGAAGCGGCTCGTTGGCACTCATGACACCCTCCAGGGCGGGCAGCTACATGACTTCGGGCGCGCTCATGCCCATGAGGTTCAGGACGCGGGCGAACATGGCCTGGGCGGCGCGGTAGAAGCGCAGCCGCGCCCGCCGCAGCGGCTCCGGCACGTCGCTATGGAGCACGCGGCACTCCTCATACGTCGGGTGGAAGAGGGCGGCCAGGTCGTAGGCGTAGAAGGCCAGCCGGTGCGGCTCATAGAGCGTGGCCACCGACTCGATGATGTCGCCCAGTTCCAGCGCCTTGCGCAGGAAGGCCAACTCGCGCTCGTGGGTCAGCAGGCTCAGGTCAGCGCCCGCGTCGTCGTCGTCGGGCAGCCCGGCCTCGGCCCACTTGCGGAAGATGCCGGCGCAACGCACGTGGGCGTTCTGGATGTAGTAGACCGGGTTCTTGTCGGAGTGCTCCACGGCCAGATCGAGGTCGAAGTCGATGGGGCTGGTGGCCGAGCGGGAGATCATGAAGTAGCGGATCGGGTCGGCGCCGACTTCGTCAACCAGCTCATCGAGGGTGACGTACTGCCCGCGCCGCGTGCTCATCTTCACCGGCTTGCCGCTGCGCACCAGGGTGACAATCTGGTGCAGCAGGGTGTAGACGAAGTCGGAGCTATAGCCGAGGGCGCGCACGCCCATGAGCACCTGGGGCGCGGTGGCGTGGTGGTCGGGGCCAAAGATGTCCACCACCAGGTCAAAGCCGCGTTGCGCTTTGTCCCAATGGTAGGCCATGTCCGGCAGGCGGTAGGTCGGCTCGCCGCCGGCCTTGACGACGACACGATCCTTGTCGTCGCCGAACGCGGTCGAGCGGAACCATTGCGCGCCGTCCTGTTCATAGACGTAGCCGCGCGACTGCAAAATCTCCAGCGTTTCCCACACCTTACCGGTTTCGTAGAGGCTCTCCTCGCGGAAGTAGACGTCGAAGACGATGCCAATGCGAGCCAGGGTCTCTTTCTGCTGGCGGGAGATGCGGTCGCGGGCGTAGACGGCGAAGGTGTCGGCGGGCACGTCGCGCAGGGCGTCGCCGCGCTCGGCGATCAGCTCGCGGGCCAGCTCGACGATGTACTCGCCCTGGTAGTGCTCCTCGGCCAACTCGGCCGGCTGGCCCAACAGCTGCAAGTAGCGCACCTTGACCGATTCGCCCAGCAGGGTGATCTGTCGCCCGGCGTCGTTGTAGTAGTACTCCAGGGTCACGGCGTAGCCGGCGCTCTCCAGCACGCGGTGGACTGTGTCGCCGATGACGCCGCCGCGCGTCCGGCCGAGAGTGATCGGCCCGGTGGGGTTGGCGCTGACGCACTCGACCTGGGCCTTCTTGCCGTCGCCCAGGCCGTTGCCGCCGAAGCCCTGTGGGGCGGCCAGGATGCGCTCCGGCAACTGCTGGAGCCAGGCCGGCGACAGGCGGAAGTTGATGAAGCCCGGCGGGGCGACGCTGACGCCGTCGAGGTAGTCGATGGACGGCAGATGATCGGCGATGGCTGTGGCGATCTTGAGCGGGGCCATGCGCGCCGGGCGGGCGAGTTGCAGGGCGACGGCCGTGGCGTAGTCGCCGTGGCTCGTCTCGCGCGGGCGTTCGACGGTGACGTCGGGCAGGTCAAAGAGGGGTAGCGTGCCGTCGCTTTGCGCGGCCAGAAGAGCAGCGCGGACGGCGGCGGCCAGTTCGTGGTGGTGAAGCATGACGGGAATTCTAGCAGCATGGCTGTAGCCCGTCGAAGAGGGAAATGGGGCGATTGACCGATGTTGGCCCGTCCCCTATACTGTAGCTGTGCCGCTGCCGGCAACGCGGACGCTGCTGGGCGCGTATAGCCCATCGGGCTGAGGATAGCCACATACGCCTATGAACGACGAAGGACTGAACAACGAAGCCGCCATCGTCGCCGGGTCACTCGTCCCGACGAACCCGCCTCCGCCGGGGGCCACGCCGCCCCTGTCCGTGACCGATCCCGAATTCGACGCCTATCTGGCGGTGGTCAAAACACTGCTGGGCGGGGCGGTGGAGGGCACGGCCGAACTCGCCCGGCGGCTGGAGCGGCTGGAGGCGGCGTTGCGCGCCAGTGAGGCCGGCCCGCCCGGCCCCGGCGAAGTGAACAGCACGGCCGACGTGGTGCGCTATATGCTGTTCGGCGCGTCGCTGGCGGCGGCCGACGGGCTGCGGCAGCGAGCGGTCCGCTGGGCTGAGGCGTCGGACGTGTTCATCCGCGTGGGCGGCAGTGCCATTGCGCCGCTGACCCGCAGCCGCCTGACCCGGCGCGTCGTCGGCCCGTTCGACCGCGCCTTCGGCCGCCTGGTCGAACGCGGCCAAAGCCGGGTCAACGACTGGGTGGAGTTGGGCCGGGCCAACGAACCGACGGCGCGCCTGTTGGCCCGGCAGGCGTATCTGGAAGCCGTGGATGACTTCATCGGCCACCTCTCCCAGAATCAGCAGTTGAGCGATCTGGTGCAGGAGCAGAGCGTGGGGCTGGCCAATGAATTCGTCGAGGAGGTGCGCGAGCGCACCGTCTCGGCCGATACGCTGGCCGAGTCGGTCGTGCGGCGCATCCTGCGCCGGCCGCCGCGCACGGCGCTGCCGCCGCCGGAGCCGATCCGCGAGGCTGTGGCCGAGGTGAAGTGGGTGCCGCGCCATGATGATTAGGCGCGTCGCCCCGCCGCCCGATTCGCAGCGCGGCTATCCGGCCGGCTTCGTGACGCGCTATGTGGCCTTCCTGATCGACATCGCCCTGATCGCCGCCGTTGCCTTTCTGACGGTGACGATCACGCGGACGACGTTTGCCTTCTTCGGCTTCGATCGGCTGCTGGATTACCTGCTCAAGCCGCTGGATTTGAGCACGCGCGCCCAATTGCTGTCCGGCGCGACACGCTGGTTGATTACGGTGGGCGGCGGCTTTCTGGCCTTCGGCGTCTACTCCATCCTGGCCTGGATGCTGGTCGGCAAGACGGTGGGCAAGGCGCTGATGGGCTTGCGGGTGCTGGGCCGCGACGGCCGCCATCTGACGTGGCGGCAAGCGATCATCCGCTCGCTGGCCTACTATGTCTCCGCCCTGCCGCTCTTTCTGGGCTACCTGTGGGTTCTGGTTGACGACGAGCGCCGGACGTGGCACGATAAGCTGGCCAAGACGATCGTTGTCTACGAGTGGGACGCTCACTACGAGGAGCGGCTGGCCGGCACGGTGCGCGCGTTGGGCAACTCGGCCGCGCGGCGACAGGCGGCGCGGGAAGAAGCGCTGCGCCAGGCCATCGAGGGCGACGACGCGACGGAAATGGGCAATGGCTGAACGAACGATCACCCCCCTGGACAATGTCGATGCCGCCTGGCTGAAGATGGAAGACCCGACCAACTTGATGATGGTCACGGGCGTCCTGACCTTCCCGCATCCGCTGGATATGGCCCATCTGCGGGCGCTGATCGAGTCGCGCCTGCTGCAATTCGACCGCTTCCGGCAGCGGGTGGCGCGGCCGTCGCTGCCTTTCGCCCCGGCCTACTGGGAGCCGGACCCCCACTTCAACATCGGCGCGCACGTCCACCGCGTCGGCCTGCCCCACCCGCGTGACAAGGGCGCATTGCAACAGCTTGTCAGCGACCTGATGTCCACCGGCCTCGACTTCAGCAAGCCGCTGTGGCAGATGCACGTCGTTGATGGCTACAGCCCCAATGGCGTGGGCGACGGCGGCGCGCTCATCGTGCGGCTGCACCACGCCCTGGCCGACGGCATGGCCCTGGTGGGCGTGCTGCTGGCCCTGACGGAGATGCTGCCCGGCGCGCTGCCGCCCGTGGTCGAGAGCAACGGTCACGCCCCGGCGGAGGCGGACGCTAGTCTCGGCGGCCTAAGCGGCGGCTGGGAGGCGTTGCAACTGCGGACGGCGGCGCTGGTGGGCAAGGGCATCGACGTGGGCCGGCGGGCGGTCATCGAGGGGCTGGAGTCGTACCTCAACAACGACCGGCCGCGGCAACTGGCCGAGCTAGGTTCCGACTACGCCCACGCCCTGAGCAAGCTGGTGTTGCGCGCGCCCGACCCGCCGTCGTCCTTCCGCGGCAAGCTGGGCGTGGCCAAGCGCGTGGCCTGGTCGCGGCCGTTGCCGCTGAGCGAGGTCAGGCTGATGCGCCGGGCCACCGGGGCGACGGTCAATGACCTGATGACGGCGGCCGTCACCGGCGGGTTGCGGCGCTATCTGGAGGCGCGCGGCGAGGAGCCGGTCGATTTCCGCGCCGCTGTGCCCGTCAACCTGCGCAGCCCGCGCGAGATGGGCGCGCTGGGCAACCGCTTTGGCCTGGTCTTCCTCGATCTGCCGGTCAGCACCGTGCCCATGCGCCCGCGGCTGGACACGATTCGCTTCCGCATGGAGGCGCTGAAGCTGAGCCAGGAAGCGCCGGTGTCGCTGGACGTGCTGGCCGCCGTCGGCTTCTCGGCCCAGGCAGTGCAGGACGCCGTTGTGCGGCTCATCGGCACGAAGGCGACGGCCGTGCTGACCAACGTGCCCGGCCCGCCCATTCCTCTCTACCTGGCTGGCCAGCCCATCGAGACGATCATGTTCTGGGTGCCGCAGAGCGGCCGGCTGGGCCTGGGCATCAGCATCCTCAGCTACGCCGGCAACGTCTACGTCGGCGTGGCCACCGACGCCGGCCTCGTGCCGGAGCCGGATGAGATCATGCTGGGGTTTTATGGGGAGTATGATGAGTTGTTGGGGATGGTTTAGGGAGTGATTAACTTGGCTAACCAGTTCTCGTGCTTCAGATCAGGAACGGCGCTGAAATCTTTGTCGGCTGTAAGGAGAACCAGGTCGTAGCGTATAGCAGTAGCAGCTATAAGCGGTCGGATGTTGCTAGTTGCCAACCTTTCCGGCGCAGTATGACTTGTAGTGCAGATGCCATTTCAGCATCCTGTTCATCTACTTTATAGCAGTCGATGGCTTGGCGCAGCCGAGACCACTCGATCATATTCTCCTCAACTCTGGGTAGCATATACAGGCCATACAACGTTTCGGTCAATGCAGGAGCGTTGATAGCGAAAGCATGACCATCGCTTATTCTGGTTAGAATCTCAAGCCGGAGCGGGTGAGTAAGGGTGACCAATGGCGATGCATGATTGGTATCTAGGAGATAATGGGTCACTTAGAAATCGCGCCCTTCTGCTTCTCTATTGGCACGGGAAACAGCTTTCATCTCCTGCTCGATCAGATCCCATTGCCGCTGCCATTCGGCTACATCAAAATCGGGATCGATGGGAGAATTCTCCAGGAGTTCCTTCAGTGAAGCCGTTGCGGGACGGATGTTGCTTGGATCGGGAGGCAGCCTTTTGATGCGCTCGATGACCTGCTCCGGTGTCTCAAACACCTCATCCGTAAGCGCATCCAGTAGAATATGCGCCGCGAGATCCTCGGGTGCGAGGCGCTGTCGCTCCGCTTTGGCTCGCAGGCTTCTCTCGACCGCTTCAGGTAGTTTTATCATTAGCGTCATGGCGCGCCTCCATCCATCGCCCGGCTAGAATATGGACGATCCGATGACACCCATTGTAAGCTGATGACATGTCCCCGATCAACCCCATTGCCGTAATCTCAGGATAACCCCCTCATTCCCATTCATCGCCATGATCCCCTCCGTCACTACCCGCGACGGGATCAGTTCGGTTGATAGCACCAGTTCGGTCGCCTGTCCGCCCAGCGCTTGATGGAGATTGAGTTCATGCATCTCCTCGCCAAAATTCAGCACGACCAGAAAGCCATCGCCCCCCTCGGCCGTCCGCCGATACGCCAGCACCCCCTCGATTCCTAAATCGATCACTTCAATCGCCCCCCGATTCAACGCCGGCTCCGCCCGCCGCAGCGCCGCCAGCGCCCGGTAGAGGCTCAGCAGCGAGGTCGGGTCGTTCTCCTGGGCGGCTACGTTGCGGGTCGCGTAGTCGGCCGCCAGCGGCAGCCACGGCGTGGCCTCCGGCGTGGTGAAGCCGGCGTTGGGCGAGGCGTCCCACTGCATCGGCGTGCGCTCCGGGTCGCGGCCCCAGATTTCGTAGGTCTCCGGCTGTTGGAGCGCGGCCGGGTCCATGCATCGCTCGAAGGGGATGGCCACGTCCTCCATGCCGATCTCGTCGCCATAGTAGCACGTCGGCGTGCCGCGCAGCGTCAGCAGCAGCATCTGGGCCACCCGCGCCTGGGCCGGGCCGACGCGCGTGGCGATGCGGTGCTGGTCGTGGTTGCCCAGCACCCAGTTGGGCCAGCCGCCCGGCGGCAGCGCGCCCTCATAGGCGCGGATGTAGTCGCCGATGACGCGCGCGTCCCACGGCAGGCCGATGAGCTGGAAGTTGAACGGCATATGGCACTCGTCGCCGTTGCCGTAGTAGGTCATCAGCCGTTCCAGCGGCAGATAGATCTCGCCGACCATCATGCGCTCGTCGTATTCGTCGAGCACGGCGCGCATCTGGCGGATGATGTCGTGGATGCCCGCCACGTCGCCGGTGTAGATGTGCTGGATGCGGTCGAACGGCCGGGCGTCGGGCGCGGCGTCGGGGTTGGGCGGTTCGTCGCGCAACTCGGCGTCCTTCAGCATCAGCCAGATCACGTCCACGCGGAAGCCATCGACGCCGCGGTCGAGCCAGAAGCGCATGTTGTCGAGCATTGCCGGCAGCACTTCGGGGTGGCGGTAGTTCAACTCCGGCTGGCTGCGGTGGAACTGGTGCATGTAGAACTGCCCGGTGGGCGCATCGTAAGTCCAGGCGACGCCGCCGAAGTGGGTTTGCCAGTTGTTGGGCAGGCGCGTCTCCGGCGGGCCGTCGCCGGGGGCCGGGTCGCGCCAGATGTAGTAGTCGCGCCTGGGGTTGTCGCGGCTGCTGCGGCTTTCCACAAACCAGGCGTGCTCCTCGGAGGTGTGGTTGGGCACGAGGTCGAGGATGACGCGCAGGCCGCGGGCGTGGGCCTCGGCCAGCAGCCGGTCGAAGTCGGCCAGCGTGCCGAAGAGCGGGTGGATGTCGCAGTAGTCGGCCACGTCGTAGCCGAAGTCGTGCATCGGCGACGGGAAGATGGGCGAAATCCAGATCGCGCCGATGTGGAGCGACTGCAAGTAGTCGAGCCGCCGGATGATGCCGTTCAGGTCGCCAACGCCATCGGCGATGCCGTTGGCATTGCTGCTGTCCTGGAACGAGCGCGGATAGATTTGGTAGATGATGCCGGTTTGCCACCAGTGCATGGGGAACTCCTGTGGGTAGGGATTAGGGGATAGGGAATAGGGAATAGGGATTAGGGGATAGGGGGGATTCGGTTAGCGAGCGGTGACTTGTCGTCTGTCGTCCGTCGTCCGCCGTCCGCGGGCGGTTGGTTTTCGAGCGGTGCGGGCGGAAGGGTAAGGGCATTGCCGTCGCGCAGGGCTATGTAGTTGGGCGACATGATCTCCACGCCGGCGGCGGCGAAGCGGTCGAGGATGTGCTGGTGGAGCGCCGAGTAGGTGCGCGGCAGCAACTCCGGCCGGCGCGTCAGGGCGTTCAGCTCATAGCCGATGCTGAAGTCGTTGAGCGCTTTCTGTAGCACGAAGGGCGGGGGGCGCTTCAGGATGTTCTCGGTGTCGCCGGCCGCGGCGATGAGCAGCTCGTGGGCCTTCTGCCAGGGCACGTCGTAGCCGATGGTCACGGTTGTATGCAGCACCAGCCCGTTCTCGGCGGCGAGGCGGGTATAGTTGGTGATCGAAGTGCTGAGCACGAGCGAGTTGGGCAGCGAGACGACCTCGTTCTTGAAGGTGCGCACGCGCGTGGTCAGCAGGTACTTGCCGACGACCTCGCCGGTGGCGGACTGGATTTGCACGATGTCGCCCAGCCGGAACGCGCCGGTGTAGGTCAGGATGATGCCGGCGATGATGTTGGCGATGGCCGAGCTGGAGGCCAGCGTCAGCAGCAGGGCCACGAAGGCGCTGATGCCCTGGAAGACCGGCAGCTCGCTAAAGGGCAGCGACATGAAGCCGATGATGAGCGCGACGATGACGACCAGGAAGTTGGCCATGCGCGCGGTGAAGGCGGCCCACTCCGGCTCGAACGACGGGAGGCGCAGTGTGCCCCGGCCGACCTCGCGGAAGAAGAGCGTGATCAGCCGGGTGACTAGCCAGGTGATCGCCGTCAGCACCAGCAGGAAGCTCAGATCGGGCAGCACGAGAACGATGCCATCCCACAGCCGCGCCAGCGGCGACAACAGCACGCGGCCAAAGCGTGTGCCCAGGTCGTGCGTGTCCGGAAAGGCGCGCAGCACGACGGGGACGGCCACGGTGATCAGGAAAATCGACAGGCTGATCTTGAACGCCCACAATGCCCCGTGGACAAGGCGGCTGAACTGCCCCGACTGGTAGAACTCCGAGCGGGCCAGCGTCGGCGGCAGGCGGCCCGAGTCTGTCGCCGGGTCGAGCCGATGCAGCAGCCGGTTGCCGAGGCGATTGATGAGCCAGATGAGGACGATCAGCACGACCAGGACAGCCAGCGTGAGCGCCAGACCGGCGCTCAGCGCCCGGACGCTGACGCCCGTCTGTCCCTGGGCGATGGCCGACTGGATGAGCGTGGCCCACTCCTGGGCCAGCTCGTGCCGGTCGCGGCCGGCGGCGGCGGCATCGGCGTTGCTGACTGTCACCAACACCTCGCCGTTGGCGACGATGTCCGTGGCGTCGGCGGCGTCGATGATCGTCACGACCAGCTCGCCGGCGAAGGGATTGCTGGCCAGTCGGGCAATGCGCTGGGAGACCAGGGCGGCGCGCTCCGTGGCCGTGACCGAGCCGACGCGGGTCTGCAAGAGGAATAGCTCCTGGCCGTTGACGACGACGGGCGCGCCCTCGAAGGTCACGGGGGTGGGCGCCGGCGTCGGCTCGGTCTCGGCGTCTTGCGCGCCCGCGACCGGCGGCCGGCCCAGAATGAGCAGCAGGCAGGCGATGAGGAGGATGAGCCGGAGGAGGCGTTGGCTGATGGACGTGATGGGCATGGCTGTCTCCGCCTTTCGGATGAGTCCCCATTATGGCGACAGGGCGACGCTTTGGCAACGTGGCGCGATTCTCCGAATCGCAAGACAACGTGGCGCGATTCTCTGAATCGCAGGACAACGTGGCGCGATTCTCTGAATCGCAGGACAGGTGGCAATAAGATCGCGATTCGGAGAATCGCGCCACGATTTGCGATTCGGAGAATCGCGCCACGATTTGCGATTCGGAGAATCGCGCCACGTTATGGGCGGCGGTAGATGGCGGCCCAGCGGCCGGCAGCCGAGTCCTCGATCAGCGTGGCCAGCCGCTTGCGGCGCGTTTCCTCGCGCTTGGCGCTCATGACCCAGTGGGCGGTGCCGCGGCGATAGTGGGTCGGCTGCGCCTGCCAGTAGGCCCAGGCGTCGGCGTGGGCGCGGAACTCGGCTTCGTAGGGTTCCTCCAGGCGTTCGGGGCGGTTCTCATAGGAGTATGGAACCGCGCCGGCCGCGTCGCGGGCTTCGTAGGCGGCCAGCCCGGTCGGCTGCATTCGCCCCGCGTCGATGAGCGCCGCCACCCGGCGGCGGTTGACCTCGCTCCAGTTGCTGCCCGGCCGGCGCGGCGTGAAGCGGATGACGTAGCGCTCATCGTCGAGGCGCTGGCGCAGGCCGTCGATCCAGCCGTAGCACAACGCCTCATCGACCGACTCCGGCCAGGTGATGCTCGGCCGGCCGCTGGCCTTCTTGTAGAAGCCGACCCAGAGTTCATCGGTTGTGGTGTGGTTGGCCGCCAGCCAGGCGCGGAAGTCGGCCGGGGTGGCGAAGAAGGTTGGTTCGGTCATCAGTTGCCGCCTTCCGCGGGAATGCGCGCGACCAATCGTCGCGCGTGTCGCATGATGATCAAGTGTAGCATACCCGCGCGGGCAGCCGCCAACGGCCAGACCTCAGAGGTCTTCTGAGACCTCTGAGGTCTCTACCAAATTTGCCCATTCCACGACCACCTGCCTATACTTATCCTTGCGAACCGGGCTTGCCGCGGCGCGCCGATTCCGTCGATGGCGCGGCTGACCAGAGCGGCAACCGGCCCGCAGGACAAGCGCTTGCCCAACGACGATGCTCTGGCTCCTCCTTTCGACGTGATCTTTGGCGACCGGGCGACGGCCGACTGGGCGCTCAACCTGTTCGCCGAGACGGCGCGACGGCTCGGCGGCTGGCCCGACGATCCGCGCTTCGCCCTGACGCTGCCCCACGGCCGGAGGATGCTGCGGCTAAACCTGGGCAACTGGATGGTGATGGACGTGTCCGCCCGCGGCGGCGTCCTTCATCTGACGGCGCTGATCGAGCCGATGGCCGAAGTCTTCGCCTTCGCGCACGGCGAGCCGTTCAAGCGCGCTGACGACAGGCTGGCCGTCTTCGCCATCCCGCTGGCGACGGCCAGAACGTGGCCGGACGAGTTGCAGCGCATCTACGCGGAGAGCCTGTTGGCCCTGGCCGAGCGCTTTGGCAGCTACGGCGGCTCGCCCCACTGGCGCGCCCACCAGCCCGAGGTGTTTCGGGCGCTGTTCAACGCCGGCGAGCGGGAGCGCCTCCTGGCCACCGGCCTGCCCGAAACGAGCGACCAGGGCGAGCGCCAACGGCGGCCGTCGCCCCCGACCCGCGCCGCGATGATACGCGAGGCCGCGCCACAATGGAGCGTGGCCGAGCCGCCGGCGATGCTGCCCTATGATCGCGACGACTTCCTGCGCCAGACCTACCTGACCGCCCCGACGGCCGACGAACTCCACGACCTGCTGCTGGAGCGCCGGCAGATCGTCCTCTACGGCCCGCCGGGCACGGGCAAGACCCACGTCGCCCGCCACCTGGCCCGTTGGCTGATCGGGCTGGCCGAGCCGCCGCCGGAGCGGCTGACTGTCATCCAGTTCCACCCGGCCTACAGCTACGAGGAGTTCATTGAGGGCATCCGGCCGGAGAGCCACGAGCGGGGCGGGCGCAGCCACGTGGCCTACCCGGTTCGGCCCGGCGTCTTCGTGCGCTTCTGCCGGGCGGCCGAGAGCATTGGCGGGCCGTGCGTCTTCGTCATCGACGAGATCAACCGCGGCAACATCGCCCGCATCTTCGGCGAGCTGATGCTGCTGCTGGAGTACCGCGACGAGGCCGTGCCGCTGCCTTACTCCGGCGTCCGCTTTCGCATCCCGCCCAACGTCTACCTGATCGGCACGATGAACACGGCCGACCGCTCCACCGCTCTTGTCGATTTCGCCCTGCGCCGCCGCTTCCACTTCTTCCGTTTCGCCGCCGACCCCGATCTGTTCGATCGCTGGCTGGCCGGGCGGCCGTCGCCCTTGCCCTATCTGGGCGCGCTCTATCGCCGCCTGGCGACGGAAGCAATAGACGACCCCGACTACGCCATCGGCCCCAGTCTCTTCATGCGCGACCTGGACGAGGCCGGGCTGGCCCGCGTCTGGCGGCGCAGTGTCATCCCCTATCTGGAGGAGTACTACAGCGACCAGCGCGCCCGCGCCCGCCTATGGGAGTGGGATGGCGAGTTGGTGCGCGACCTGCGCGCGCAACGCGGCGGCTAGGGCCGGCAATCGCCGCGGGTGGTGTAATCGACCGTATCGACGCGCACCCACATGCCGTCAATGGCCAACTGATACCACAGCCCGCCGTCGTCGCGCAGGGTCACGACCTGGACGGCCTCGACTTCGCCGGCTGGGATTTCGCCGGCCGGAGCCTGCTCCGGGTCGGGGTTGAAGCGAGCGGGCACGTCTTCGGGCAGGGTGACGAAGCATTCGCCCGCGCCAAAGGCGCGCGCGGTGATGGCGTCGGGGTCGATTAACTCCGGGGCGACGGCCATGCCCTCGCCGCCACAGGCAGCGAGGAAGAGCAAGAGCAAGAGGCATATCGTTAGCAGTGTAAGGCGGCGATGATGATACATAGGGCTTCTCAGGTCAGGGATCGTACCCGTATTAGTACCCCAGCGACGACGCCAGCCAACGCTCGGCAACGGCGATGTCCATGCCCTTGCGGGCGGCGTAGTCTTCCACCTGGTCGCGGCCGATGCGACCCATCCCGAAGTAGGCCGCCTGCGGGTGGGCGAAGTAGTAGCCGCTGACCGAGGCGGCCGGCAGCATGGCGTAGCTTTCGGTCAGATGGATGCCGGCGGCATCGGCGGCGTCGAGCACGCGGAATAGCTCGCCCTTCTCGGTGTGGTCGGGGCAAGAGGGGTAGCCCGGCGCGGGGCGGATGCCGCGGTACTGCTCGGCGATGAGGGCGTCGTTGTCCAGTGCCTCGTCGGGCGCGTAGCCCCACAGCTCGCGCCGCACCAGCGCGTGCGTCCACTCCGCCAGCGACTCCGCCAGCCGGTCGGCCAGGGCCTTGGCCAGGATGGCGTTGTAGTCGTCGTGGGCGGCCTCGTAGCGGCGGACGACCTCGTCCAACCCCAGCCCGGCGGTGACGGCGAAAAAGCCCAGCGTGTCGGTCAGACCGCTGTCGGCCGGGGCGATGTAGTCGGCCAGCGACAGGTTGGGCCGGCCCGGTGGACGCTGCATCTGCTGGCGGAGGCAGTGGACAGTGGACAGTAGGTCAGTGTTCAGTGGGTCAGTAGTCAGCGAAGCAGTCTCCCCTGCTCCCCTGCTCCCCTGCTCCCCTGCGGCATAGACGAGAATATCATCCCCCACCGCCACGGCCGGGAACAACCCCACTACCGCCCGCGCCCGCAGCCACTGCTTGTCGATGATGTGGGTCAACATCTGCTGGGCGTCGGCGTAGAGGTGGCGGGCCGATTCGCCCACGACCGGGTCGTTGAGGATGGCCGGGAACTTGCCATGCAGCTCCCAGACGGTGAAGAAGGGCGTCCAGTCGATGGTGTCGCACAACTCGGCCAGGGGGACGTCGATGACGGTGAGGCCCGGCCGGTTGGGCGCGGGCGGCGTGTAGGCGCTCCAGTCGAGGGCCAGCCGGTTGGCGCGGGCCTCGGCCAGCGTCGCCAACGGCTTGCCGCCGCGGTC
>JAIBAS010000023.1 GCA_019695075.1 Promineifilum sp.
AAGGCCCGCGCCGGCGGCGTCGAGCGCGGCGCGGCCAAGGTCCGCGCCGCCTGCGAGCTGCTGCCGCGCGAGCGGGTGGAGCTGCTGCTCGACCCGGCCACGCCCTTCCTGGAGCTTTCGCCGCTGGCGGCCGAGGGGATGTACAACGGCGAGTCGCCGGCCGCGTCGCAGATCATCGGCATTGGCCTCGTCAGCGGCGTGGAGTGCCTGCTCTTCGCCAACGACGCCACGGTCAAGGGCGGCGCGGTCTACCCGATGACGCTGCAAAAGACGTTGCGCGCCCAGCAAATCGCCTTCGAGAACCGGTTGCCATGCATCTCCCTGGTCGAGTCGGCCGGGGCCAACCTGCTCTACCAGGACGAGGTCTTCATCCTTGGCGGGCGGACGTTTGCCAATCAGGCCCGGCTGTCGGCCGCGGGCATCCCCCAGGTGTCGCTGGTCTTCGGCTCATCCACCGCCGGCGGGGCCTACATCCCCGGCATGAGCGACTACGTGGTCATGGTGCGCGGGCGGGCGGCCGTCTATCTGGGCGGGCCGCCGCTGGTGCGCATGGCCATCGGCGA
This sequence comes from Promineifilum sp., assembly GCA_019695075.1. Lineage (GTDB taxonomy): Bacteria > Chloroflexota > Anaerolineae > Promineifilales > Promineifilaceae > Promineifilum. The sequence continues at coordinate 564 of JAIBAS010000023.1, forward strand.
AGAGAGCGACGACGAGACGCTCGGCGGCGCGGCCATGCACGCCCACACCTCCGGCCTGAGCGACTACACCGCCGAGGACGACGCCGACGCGCTGCGCCTCGGCCGGCTCATTGTCGCCCAGCTGCCGCGGGCCAAGCCAGCCGCCGCCCTGGCCCACCGCGTCGCGCCGGAGCCGCCGGCCTATGACCCCGACGAACTGCTGGGCATCATCCCCGCCGATCCACGCATCCCCTATGATGTGCGCGAGATCGTCGCCCGGCTGGTGGATGGCTCGCGCTTTCTGGAGTTCAAGCCCGACTATGGCGCGACGCTGGTCTGTGGCCACGCCCACCTCGACGGCTGGCCGGTGGGCATCCTGGGCAACAACGGCGTGCTGTTCAGCGACAGCGCCAACAAGGCCGCCCAGTTCATCCAGCTATGCAACCAGACGCGGACACCGCTGATCTACCTGCAGAACATCACCGGCTTCATGGTCGGCGCGCGGGCGGAGCAGGGCGGCATCATCAAGCATGGCAGCAAGATGCTCAACGCCGTGGCTACCTCGACCGTGCCGCAATTCACGGTCATCGTCGGCGGCAGCTACGGCGCGGGCAACTACGCCATGTGCGGCCGGGCGCTGGACCCGCGCTTCCTGTGGGCCTGGCCCAACAGCCGCGTGGCCGTCATGGGCGGCGAGCAGGCCGCCGGCGTGCTGGCTATTGTCCAGGAGGAGCAGGCCCGCAAGCGCGGCATCGCGCCCGACGCCAACCAGATTGCCATGATGCAGATGATGACCCGGCAGAAGTTCGAGGCCGAGTCGTCGCCCTACTACGCCACCGCCCGCCTGTGGGACGACGGCATTCTTGACCCGCGCGACACGCGCATGGCCCTGAGCGTTGGCCTGTCGGTGGCCCATAACGTGGATTATGTCAGCAGTGGGCCGCCGCGTTATGGCGTCTTTCGGATGTAGAAAGCGCCGGAAACCACTTGTGGCTTCCGGCGCTTTGGTTATGGGTTAGACCTCAGAGGTCTCTAAGGCCCTGCGGCCCGACCTCTGAGGTCTAGGGGAGGCTAGACGTTACGGCAGAATGGTAATGCGCGGCGTCAGGACGGGCGACACGGGCGAGTGGGCCGCGAAGTAGGCCTCAAGCGCATCGGTGTCCACAGCGCCACCCAGACGGTTCGTGCCCTCGCGCAGCACGGCGAAGCCGTCACCGCCGTCGGCCAGGAAGCTGTTAACCGTCACGCGATAGGTCGCGTTCGGATCGATGGTCACGCCATTGAGCTTGATGCTGGCCGGATCGACCTTGTCACCTATGGGCGCACTCTGGCTGTAGGCGTAGGTGAAGCCCTCGGAGACTTGCAGCAGCTTGCCGCCGGGGTTCGGCTGCGTCGACCATTGCTGCTCCAGCAGCGTCTCGATCTGCGCGCCGGTTATGTCCATCGTCACCAGGCTGTTGCCGAACGGCTGCACCTGGAACATCTCGCCGAAGGTAACTTCGCCGGGCTGCTCCGTGCCAGTGATCTCGCTGTAGATGAAGTCCTCGCGCAGACCGCCGGCGTTCATGAAGGCGATCACGGCGTTGCCATTGTTGGCGTCGTTGGTCGCATCCAGTTGGGCGTCGGCCACGAGACGGCCGACGCTCGACTCCTCGCCGCGGGTGGCGGCGCGGGTGATGTCGCCGGTGATAGAGCCGATAATGCGGTTGCGCAGCGGCGCGGCAACGGCGTCATACTTGGCAATGAGCGCGGTGATGGCCGGGTCCTTGGCCACGTTCTGGGTGACGATGATGTTCTCGGCCGTGACCGAGGTGACGTCCTTCGTCTTGCGGCTCACTTCCATGTTGATGCGGGTCACGAGGCGACCATTGGAGGCGGCGCTGGTGACGACGCGGCCGTCGATGACGCAGTTGTAAGCCTGATGAGTATGGCCGGTGATGAACAGGTCAACCTCATCCGTCGTCCGCTCAACGATGTCGACAATCGGGCCGGAGATGCCGGGGCAGGCATTGTACTCCGTGCCGACGGAGTTGAAGCCACCTTCGTGGACGAGTACAACGATCGCCTGAACGCCACGCTTCTTGAGCAGGTTCGCCAGACGGTTGACCGTGTCGGCCTCATCCTTGAACTCCAGGCCGGCAACACCGGACGGGGAGACGATGAGCGGCGTGCCCTCGAGGGTCATGCCGATGAAGGCGACCTTGATGCCACTGAAGGTGCGAATGCCGTAGGGCGGGAAGATCGTCCGGTTCGTGCCCTCATAGAACACGTTAGCGGCCAGATAGCGGAAGTCCGCGCCCCCAAAGGGATCGCCGTCCGCGCAGCCGTCGACCGGGTGGCAGCCGCCCTTCTGCATGCGCAGCAGTTCGGTCAGGCCCTCGTCGAACTCGTGGTTGCCAACGGCATTGAAGTCCAGGCCAATCTCATTGAAGGTCTCAATGCTCGGCTCGTCGTGGAACAGAGCCGACAGGATCGGGCTGGCGCCGATCATGTCGCCGGCCGAGACGACGACGGTCTTGGGGTTGGTGGCCTTCAGGGTCTTGATCCACGTGGCCAGGTACTCAGCGCCGCCGGCAGGGACGTTGCCGGTGGGCGTCGCGATCGTGCCGGGCGGCAAGAGAGCGCCGTGGAAGTCATTGACGGCCAGGATTTGGATGGGAACCATCCGCCCCTCCGGGGAGGGGCCGGCCGCGGCCGGCCCGATGGTGAGGACGAGCAACACCATCGCCACGGCCACGAGCACCAGGGGAAGGAAACGACGCAGAGAACGCACGTTCATTTGGGGAATTCCTCCAATCCACTAAGATATTGGGAAGTTGACTGGCCCAATCCATCGCCGAGCGTCCCCTCCGGCGAAACGCAACGAAGAGGCAACGCGACGATGGTGGGTAACGGGGCACTCCGGCAGCACAGAATGCCCTAGTACACATTGTATAGACCGAACCTTACAAAGGTACTTACAGGATTGCTATCTTAGCCGATTCCTCACGCCCTGCGAATTTGCTCATAATCCAGAGAGACTTGGTAGTACGGCCGCGAGAGTTCGTAACGATCAGGAGACGATCGGCCTCTATACTGGGTAGTATGACTGCTGAAGGGCTTGAATCGTCTGCTGACCGTCCGCCACGATGGTTGCGCGTCGCCCGTGTCTTCTGGGTGTTGGAGGGCTTCGCCGCCACCGCGCGGGACGAGACCGACCTCGACCGGCTGACGGCCGAACTGGTGCGGGTCATTCAGGAGACGATGGAACCGGAGTTTGTGAGCATCTGGCTGAGGCCGACGGAAGACCGACGACAGACTGCCAACACCAAACCTTATCGAAACGCGTGAACGATATGGCCGATTCAAAACCTGCCGGAGATCGCATGAACCGGCTTCTGCGCTGGGCTGCTATCCCGGCGCTGGTCTACGCGGCCGTCATCCTGGCCGGGCTGTTATTGACACCCACTGCGCCGGGCATCTTTACCTCGGGCGCGACAGTGGTCGGGCGCTGGCTATCAGCCTTGAATGGGCTGTTCACAATCGGTATTGCCCTGTTTGTGATGCGCCGCGTGCCGGACAATGCCTGCGGGCCGCTGCTGCTCCTTTGGGGCGTGGGCGTCCTGGGCTGGTCGCAGCCGATTGATTGGGGAATGCCCACTGTCTCTATGCTGATGACCCTCCTCTACCAGTGGTACTTCTTCGGCGTCGGCTTTTCGGCGCTGGTCATCTTGCTCTATACGTTTCCAACCGGTCGAGTTGTTCCAGCACGGTTCAGGCTACCCTTGTTTGTTGGTGTTCTGGTCGTGATGGGTCTGGCGGTTCTCACTCTCACGGTGTTCATTCCATCTGAGGTATACGGCGCCGGCTCCTCTCCAAATCCCCTGTATAGTGCCCGCGTGGCCGCCTACACAGATCAACTCTCTACTGCCATCCTGATAGTCCCCCTGATCCTGATGCTTGGGGCGGTGGTTTCCCTTGCCTGGCGCTACCGACACGCCACCCATCACGAGCAGCAGCAGGTTAAGTTCCTCGTCTTTGGCTTCGCCATGCTCGTGATCCCGTCAATGATCAAAGTCCTCATAGACGGGGCCGGGATTGTCGACGAGTCGAATCCGCGCCTGACCTACTCCGTCATTAGTTACATGGCCTGGCAGGCGCTGCCGGGCGTCATCCTGGCCGTGACTATCGCCCGCTACAAGCTCTGGGACATTGACCTCGTCATTCGTCGGACGGTCAGTTATGCCATTCTAACCGGTCTGCTATTGCTTGTTTACTTCGGCAGCATCATTGTTCTGCAACGTCTCGTTACTCCATTGACCGGCAACTCTACGCCGGCAACCGTTCTTTCGACCCTGCTCATCGCCGCCCTCTTCCTACCCTTGCGCCACCGCGTGCAGGCCTGGATCGACCGCCGCTTCTACCGCCGCAAGTACAACGCGGCCCAAGTGCTGCAAGGCTTCGCCGCCACCGCGCGGGACGAAACCGACCTCGACCGGCTGACGGCCGAGCTGGTGCGGGTGATTCAGGAGACGATGGAGCCGGAGCACGTCAGCGTGTGGCTGAGGCCGGCAAGCGACGAGCGACCGGCGGCGGGTGGCGAGTAGCGGGTGGCGGGTGGTGCATAGCGGAGTCCGCATCCTCGGATGCGGGTGGGGCGACGTGTTAATGAATCCAGCAGTCGTTAGCGCTCGGCGATTCCAAGGTCCACTTCATTGCGTTTGCGGTTACGACGGCTCCTGACGCCGCAGCCCCGGCACGCGGTCGAAATCAGCATCGAAGCTATAAAGAGAAACAGCGTCGCGGTTCAGAAGAAGGGCAGCGTGATAGGCATCGACGTAGTCGATGGGCAGGGTCGCGTAGAGGTCAAATACCTGCGCGAAGAGCTGCTTTTGGGCAAGCTTGATATTCGGCAGCGAGAGGAGTGGCAGGACGATATCGCGGATGTCCGCCCGCTCCAGCCGATAGACCCGGCTTAGCACGAAGACGATCTCGGCGACAACGAGGTGCGATGTCCAAACAGTCAGCTCCTCCCGCTCAATCGCCTGGAACAGCGCCAGGCAAGCGGGCGACTGAACCGGATCATCGGCCATGAGGTGCCGGATGAAGATGT
>JAIBAS010000328.1 GCA_019695075.1 Promineifilum sp.
CGCAGGTCTGCCCCTACCGGCGTCTAAATGCGCGGCAGGACGATGTGTTGCTGCCTCTGGTACTTACCCTTGCGGTCGGCGTAGGACACTTCGCAGACCGCGTCTGACTCGAAGAACAACACCTGGGCGATGCCCTCGTTGGCGTAGATGCGCGCCGGCAGCGGCGTGGTGTTGGAGATTTCCAGCGTCACGTACCCCTCCCACTCCGGCTCGAACGGGGTGACGTTGACGATCAGGCCGCAACGGGCATAGGTGCTCTTGCCGACGCACAGGGTGATCACCTGGCGGGGGATGCGGAAGTACTCGACCGTCTGGGCCAGCACGAAGGAGTTGGGCGGGATGACGCAGACGTCGCCGCGGAAGTCCACGAACGACTTGGGGTTGAAGTGCTTGGGGTCAACGACGGCCGAGTGGACATTGGTGAAGATCTTGAACTCGTCGCTGACGCGGATGTCATAGCCATAGGACGACAGGCCATAGGAGATGACCCCCTCGCGCACCTGGCCGTCTACAAAAGGCTCGATCATCCTGTGCTCTTGCGCCATCCGGCGAATCCACGTGTCCGACTTGACTGACATACTCGCTCCTGCCTCGCGTTACAATTTGGGGTGGGCGGAGAAGAGAGTAACGCAAAGGCGCGAAGACGCAAAGACGCAAGGGGCAGAACCTCCTTGCGTCTTCGCGTTCTTCGCGCCTTTGCGTTGAGTTCTTCTTACTCGGCCGGCTGGAGGGTGAAGCTGACCGCCAGCGCGCCGTCGGCCGTGCGCAGCTCCAACACTTCGCCGCTGATGTTCCACGTGGCCGCGGTGGTCAGGGCGGTCAGGAATTGCGTCTCCTGCTCCATCACGCCCTCGCCGGTGCACATCTTGCGCGTCGTGGCCGCCGGCTGGATGGTGATGTTCTGGCCGTCGAGCGTGTAGCTGGTCATGAAGTTGTTGCAACCGGCGCTGCCGTTCAGGCCGCCATCCTCATTGAAGACGGCGGTGACGGTCGTGTCGATCACCAGGCTGGTGACGGCCTGCTTGCCGTTGTTGATGCCGGTGGCCGACCAGGTCCCGCCGGTCAGGCTGGCCGGCTCGGAGGCGGCGAAGAGGGCCACGGTCTGGCCGTTGGCGTCCAGGATATGCAGCTGGTCGCCTTCCACGTGCCAGCCGGCGGCCGTGCCCAGCACGGCCAGGAACTGCGCTTCCTGCTCCATCACCTCGGCCGGTTCACAGGCCATCATCGTCGAACCGGCCTGGCCGATGGTCAGCGCGCTCCCATCGACGGTGTAGCTGGCGAAGTACCGGTTGCAGCCGGCGCTGCCGGCCATCTGCCCTTCGGCGTTGAACTCGGCCGTCACTTCGCGGTCGGCCAGGGCCTCGGCGGTCTCGCCGGCGGCATTCAGATAGGACACAAGCACCCAACGAACTCCCTGTAACATTGAAGCCTCCATGACAGTTTCTTCATTCGCGGCCGCATCGGTGGCGACCGGTTCGGTGGCGTCGGCGGCAATCGGCTCCTGCCCGCCACTCGGATTGCAGGCGACGAGAGCCAGGAGAGCGGCCAGAACAGACAAAACAACAATCATCTTCTTCATTTTATACCTCATTTGCGGCGATGATTCCCCCAACCGACTGCCGGCCGGGGTAAACACAACGGTGTTCGTCCTGTAGACGCTGCCCACGTTGCGCCGGTTCCCGACGGGCGACAAAAAAGGCCCCAAATCGGGTCGATCTGGGGCCTCTCTCAGGAACGGCTCAGGGAAGAGCGCTAGTCAATGGCCGGCAAGACCGGCAGCCAGGTGCGCGGCGTGATGAACGGCGCGCTGGCGTCAACGGCGATGGCGTTGCCCGGCCCCTCGGCCCATGGGCTGATCGCGCCGGCGTTGTCGCGCGCGCGGACGCGGAACTCGTAGACCCCGTCGCCCTGCATGGCCGTGAACGGCTCGCTGACGTTCGGGAACGCGCCCAGCCAGGAGGTCCATGCGCCGCCGTTGAAGCGGAATTGGACATCGAAGCTGTCGATCTGCGTGCCGGGCACGGGCATGCCCTGCCACTGGACCACAAACGTGCTACTCTGGGTCACGCGGGTCGAGAAGGGCACAATGGCCGCGACCGGGTCGCCGCCGGAGATGGTTGTCTGCGCCTGGGCCTGCGGGCTGTCCGGCTCAACGTTGGCCACCCAGTCGAGGGCGTGGACGCGGAAGCCGTAGCGGTTGCCCACCTGGGCGCCGGTGAATGTGGCCGATGTCGCCGTCGTGTCGGCGATGAACGTCTGCCAAGCGCCGCCATTGACCTGGAAATGAACCACAAAGCGGGCGAGGCCACTGCCCGGTTGCGGGTCGAGGCCGCTCCAGCTGACCAGGAAGGAATCGCTGAAGGTGTACTGCGGCAGCGGGTTGACAACTGAGTTGGGCGGCAAGGTGTCGACGCGAGTCGTCGCCTGTGGGTTGTTGGGGAACGACTGCACGTTGCCGGCCCAGTCGGTGGCCCGCACGCGGAAGTCATAGGTGGCCGCGTTGACGCCGGTGAAGTTGGCCGAGGTCGCCGTGGTGGCCGTCTGCCAGTTCTGCCACGCGCCGCCGTTCATGCGGAACTGGACGTCGAAGTGGCGCACGCCGGAGCCGCCGTCGTTGTCCTGGCCGCTCCAGGTGACGGCGAACGTCGCCGGTTGCCACTGGCCGAGCGGGTTGACGATCGACGTCGGCGGGGTGGTGTCGATCTGGTAAGTCACGACCAGCCGCGGGTGCAGGCCGTTCTGGGCGTTGATGGCGAAGAAGATGCGCTCGCGGCCGGCTCCGGGCGACTCATCGCCTTGCAGCATGAAGCCGTTGTTCGGGCGCGCGCCGGACACCCACTGGCGCACCGGGTCGGTGAAGTTGGCCTCGCGCCAGCCGTTCGCCGCCGGCAGGTCGCCGACGCCGATCTCCGCGCCCCACTGCGGGTTGAAGTTGTTCCACGTCAGGATCGTCGGGTCCCAGGAGGTGGACAGGAAGCGGGCCAGGGTAGCAAAGGGCGCGTCGTTGGTCGGGGCAAAGCCGGCCACGAACATCCTGAGCGTGGCGTTCTGCACAAAGGCATTGCTCGGAATGCTGCTCAGGGGGAAGAACAGGAAGCCACGCTGCGCGCCATTCACAGCCGAGTTGAAGCCGACACGAACAAAGCTGTCGGTGGAGAAGTTGGTCGTCGGGCGGCCGGAAGCCGTGAAGGTGTCCGAACCAACGGGGATCTCGATGGTCACGGTGGTCGCATCCCCACTGCGGGTCTCGCTGAGGATGACCGGCTCCAGTTGAAGCTCCGTGTCCGGGATGTTCGTGGGCGAGTCGGGCGTGTCTTGCGCGCCCACGGTGACGGTTGTCAGGGCGACGAGGAGCAGCAGAGCGAGCAGCGCCAGAGCGCGCCGGCCTGCGCCGCGAGAGGTTGCAGAGTCGAACATATGGGTTTCTCCTTACTACCTGCGAATGATAGACGGACAGCCATCGATCATTATAGTATAGACAATTGTCGCAAGTCAATTGACGTGGGCGAGTCGATTCTGCGCCCAATTGCGGCTCGGTCGACGGCGGCAAGCATTGCCGCATGCGGATTCAAAACTTTCCGCTATACTTTTATTTGGAAAGTCTGTCCTAAACGAGGTGCTGCATGAACTTCTGGACCGGTCTCATTCTGGGGATCATCATTGGCTGGCTGGTCGAGTGGATCATCGATTGGCTCTTCTGGCGGCGCGACGTTGCGGTGGAGGGGGATGACGCACTCATTGCCGCGCAGCGCGCCACGGAGCTTGACCTGGAATGCCAGGAGAAGCTCGCCGCCGTTGAGTTGGACTACCACGAGCGCCTGGCCGCCGTCGAGGCCGAATGGCGCGAACGCCTGAACCTCAACGAACATCAGTGGCAAAGCCAGTTCGCCGCCGTTGACGCCGACCGCGAGACCCTGCGCGCGCAATTAGACGTGGCCGCCGAGGCCGAGGTCGTCGCCGAAGACCTTGCCCTTGATGAGGCAGTCCTCGACGAATTCGCCGTCGATGAGTTGGTCATTGATGAAGGCATCATCGCCACTGACGCCGACAAGGACCTTTCCTTTGCCGACGAGTTGGGCGCGGCCGTCGGGGCAATAGCCGCAGCCGAGTTCGACATGGCCGCCGAGACGCCCAGGACGGACGAGAGTGCGGCGATTGACGATGAAACTCGCTTCGACACCGTCGATCTGCGTGAGCTTCTGGTCGAGACGCCGCGCGACGACCTGACCCGCGTCCACGGCATCGGCCCGCGCTATGCCGCTCTGCTGGCCGACAACGGCATCACCACCTACGAAGACCTGGCCGCGGCCGACCCCGATCATTTGCGGGCCATCCTCAAGCCCGGCCCCATGCAGCAACTCAACTTCACCAGCTGGTCGGCCCAGGCCACGGCCCTGGCCACGACGCGCGGCGCGACCGTGGGCGACGACCTGACCCGGCTGGAGGGCATCGGCCCGATGTACGCCGAGCGGCTGCGCAACAGCGGCATCACCACCTTCGCCCAGTTGGCCGAAGCCGACGAGAATGCGCTGGCGACGATCATCAGCGCCCCGGCCTGGCGGCGGATCAACTTCGCCAGCTGGATTGAGCAGGCGCGCCTGGCCGCCGCCGGGGACACGACCGGCTTGCAGGACTTGCAGAGCCGCCTCCACCGCCGCGAGGGGGACAACCTGAGTCTCATTCGCGGGCTGGGCGAGCGCTCGGTCGCCGGATTGCGCGCCGCCGGCATTGACAACTTCGCCGCGCTGGCCGCGGCCACGCCGGAGCAGGTCGAGGCCGCCGTCCGCGCCGGCGGCGGTCGGGGCGGCGACTATGCCGCCTGGATCGAGGAGGCCGGCCAACGCGCCGCCGGCCGCCGCGTCGCTCGCGCCCCGCGCCGGGCCAAGGCTGTCGTCATCGCCGCCTGTCCGCAAGACCTGTCGGCCGTGCCCGGCATCGGCACGACCTACGAAGACCGCCTCTATGCCGCCGGCATCGGCAGCTATTGGGAGTTGGCCGAGCTGCCGGGCGACGAACTGCTGGCCATTCTGGGCGCGACGGCCGGCCGGGTGGATGCCGGCAGCATCAAGGCCGAGGCCATGCGGTTGGCGGCCGAGACCAACAGCATCGGCCGCGGCTGGAGCGGCGCGCCGCCCGACAACTTCGAGGCGCTGGGCGGCATCGGCGAGATCTACGAGCGCCGCCTCTACGATGCCGGCATCTGCACCTTCGAGGCGCTGGCGGCGACGACGCCGGAGCGGCTGGCCGAGGTTTGCCAGGCCCCGGCGCTGCGTGGCGCTGACTACGCCGCCTGGATCGCCCATGCCGCCGAGTTGGCCGCGGCGAGGAGCAGTTAGGCCATGAGACGCTATCGCACCGCCGACGAGATTCGGCGCTATGATCTGATGAAGCTGGGCGTGCTGCTGCTGCTCATCCTGCTGCTCATCCTGACCTGGCTGGCCACCCGCGAGGCGGGCGTCCTCGATGTGACCGGCGCGGCCGAACCGACGGCCGTGGCCGAGGCGACGCTGGAGCGCGAGCCGGGCACGATGCCCGCGCCAACGCTGGCTCTGCCCAGCGTTGACGTGCCCGTCGGCCGGCTGACCCCCGGCGCGGTGACGTTGAGCGGCCACGCCGGGGCGGGGCGACGC
>JAIBAS010000384.1 GCA_019695075.1 Promineifilum sp.
GCAGGGCCAGGGCGCGCTCAAAGGCCGCTCGCGCGGGCCGGAAGGCGGCCGCCCGCAACGCCTGCTCGCCCGATTGCTGCTGGTAGCCGGCGGCGCGGTCGAACTCACCCGCCTGGGCGAAGTGCTCGGCGATGACGCCCAGGTACTCGCCGATGCGCTCGCCGGCATTTTCCTCCAGCCAGCGGGCGACCTTGCCGTGGAACTCGGCCCGGTACTTTAGCAGCACCGTCTCATAGGCCACGTCGCGCAGCAGGGCGTGCTTGAAGATGTACTCGCCGGCCTGGGAAAAGGTCGAGTGCTCGCGCTGAAAGATCAGCTCCCGCCCCTGGATGGCGTCCAACGTTGGCTCGATGGCCACGCGCTCTGTCTCCAACAGGCCGGCCACGCAATCGTCCCAGAACAGCCGGCCGACGACGGCCGCCCGCTGCAGCGCTTCCCGCTCTGGCCGCGGCAGGCCGTCGAGCCGGGCCTGCAACAGGCCGGTCAGCGTCGCCGGAACCGTCAGGCCAGCCAGCCTGTCTGCCCGCACTGTCCAGCGGGCTTCCAGCGCGGGGGAGCTGTGGGGCAGGGGCGCAGGGGAGAAAGCAATCCCACCCGGCGGCTCTTCTCTCCCCTGCTCCCCCGCTCCCCCGCTCCCCCGCGCTTCATTCCTAATTTCTGATTCCTCATTCCTAATTCCCCGCTCGATCACCCCCTGCTCAATGAGCATCTTGACCAGTTCCTCAACGTAGAACGGGTTGCCCTCGGCCGAATTGACGATGAGATCGCGCAGGCCGGCGGGGATGGCCTCGGCGCGTTGGAGGATCTCGTCGACCAGCGCCTGGGCAGCCTCCCTCGGCAGGGGCGACAGGCGCACAGCGCGAAAGGCTGCGTTGCCTTCGCCCCAGCCCCGCTGGCGCTCGAAGAACGCCGGCCGGGCCAGGGCCACCACCAGCAGCGGCGCGGCGGGCAGGGCGGCGACGAGGTGCTGGGCCAGGTCGAGCGATGGGTCGTCGGCCCAGTGGATGTCCTCCAGGAAGACGACGGCCGGCCCCGCGGCGACGGCGCGGCGGAAGTAGCGCGTCAGATAGGCCTGCGCCGCCTGGGCGAAGCCGGCCGTGCCCAGCAGCCGGCTGACAGCCACGCTGGCCGAGAAATCGAAGCCCAGCCAGTGGCCGGCAATGGCGGCGTGGTCGGGGTCGAGGACGCCGGCCATGCCGGTCTGGAACTTCTTCAGGGCCACGGCGGCGCTGTCGCTGTCGAGGATGTCGAAGCGGAGGGCGAACAGGTCGCGGAAGAGGCTATAGGGGACGTGTCGGGTGTTGGGCGTGCCGCGGCCCTTGAAGTAGGTGATCTCCTCCGGCCGCAGCTCGATCCAGTTGTCGAACTCGTAGAGCAGGCGGCTCTTGCCCACGCCCGCCTCGCCGACGACGGTCACGACGACGGCCTGCGACGCGCCGATGGCGGCGGTAAACGCCTGCCGCAGCGCGTCCAACTCGGCCTCCCGGCCGACCATGCGCGTCTCGACGCCCTCCACGCCGCGGGTGGTCATGCGGAAGGCGCGCGGCTTGGCCCGCTGCACGATGTAGGTCTGCACCGGCTCGGCCTTGCCCTTGACGGCCAGCGGCGCTTGCCCCTGCGCGTCGAAGATGCCGCGGACGTGACGGTAGGTGTCGTGGCTGATGAGGATGCCGCCGACCGGGGCGGCGTGCTCCACGCGGCTGGCCAGGTTGACGGCGTCGCCCATGGCCGTGAACTCGCCCGTCGTCCCCACCGGCCCCAGGATCACCGGCCCGGTATTGACGCCGATGCGCAAAGCCAGAGGGGCGTGGTGGGTCTGGCAAAAGTGGGCCACGGCCGTCTGCATCGCCAGCGCGGCCCGCACCGCCCGCTCGGGATCGTCCTCGCGGGCGTCGCGCGCGCCCCAGACGGCCATGACCGCGTCGCCGATGTGCTTGTCGATGTAGCCGCCGTGGTCGAGAATGGCCCTGTCCACGACGGCCCACAGATCATTGATGACGCCGGCGACATCCTCGACGTCCATCGTTTCCGAGAGCGTCGTGAAGCCGGAGACATCGGCAAACAAAACGGTGGCTTGCTTGCGCTGCTGGCTCTGCGGCTGGGCCGGCAACGCGGCCAGCTTGGCGCGCAGGGCGGACAGGGCCGCCTCGACGACGGCGTCGCCGAGGATGGCTCGCTGCGCCTCCAGCGCAGCCATGCCGGCCTGCAATTGGGCGATCTCGGTTTCGGTTGACATGCCCGCTTCTCCTGCCGGGTAGTATAGCACAGGCAGGCGCGGGGGCGGGGCCGGTTACTCCGCGCCCTTGCCCAACGGCAACCGATTCTCCACCGGCCGCAACCACAGGCTGACCGACTCCGGCTCCATCGTCTCCTGAATGACGCGCAGCAACTCGGCCGTCAGCGCGTCCAGGTCGGTCTCGTCGCGGGCGGTGGCGGCGAACTGCTGGAGGACTTTCTCGGCGTCGTACTTCTTGCGGAAGAAGCGCCGGTCAATGAGGCCCTGCACCCGGCGGCGGAGGGGCAGAAAGAGCGCGGCGATGAACAGCGTCGAGAGAACGACGACGGGTGTCGAATTGCCGGTGATCGGCGTCAGCAAGCGTTGCAAGACGACCACGCTGCCGAAATAGACCAGCGCCAGCAGCGCCGTCAAAATGGCGTAGGTCGTCGTCTTGCGGATGATGACGTCGATGTCGAACAGGCGGTAGCGCAGGATACCCACGGCCAGGGCCAGCGGCAGGGCCAGCCCGGCAACGGCCGTCAGCGCCTCCACGCGCTCGGTTTGTTGGATGTGCTGCAGAAGGAAGCCGAACAGCGTCGCCAGCGCGTCTACACCCAGACCAATGCCAAAGCCCAGCGCCATCCAGCGTGCCTGCGCCCGCGCCACCGGCTCCGTGACCTTGCGCAGGTTGCGGAAAAGCGCGCCGAAGATGACGACTGGAAGCAAGACGAAGAAAACGCCGAACGTCAGCCCGCCCAGCCACAATTGCAGGCTGTTCTGGGATACGGCCGGATAGCGCGGCGTGGCCAGGAACCCGGTCACAAACGGCACGACGTAGAGTAGCGCCGGCAGAGCGTGGGGAAAGCGGCGCAGCGGGCGCAGGCGCACCGGAAAGACCAGCACCAGCAGGATGAGCGAGGCCATGTAGGCCCACGAGTACCCCGTCGTGTAGAACGAAGTCAGGAAGATAGCCCACGGCGGCAGGGCGTAGATATAGGGGTTGGCCAGGATGTCGGCGAACGCCGTCCCGGCCAGATAGGTGAACGCGATCAGCAAGTAGCGCGCCGCGGGCTGGTCGGGGCGCAGCCAGAAGACGACGGCGGCGATGAGCCACGTGAGCAGCGTGGTCAGACTCAGGACAGGGTTATGGAGCCAGATGGCTGCGTAAGTAGCCAGACCGATTTGCACCAGCGTCACGTCGGCTTTGAGCGTTTGCCCGGCGCGGTCGATGGTGTAGGACACGGTTCGCCCCGCTTCCAGCGGCTCCGGCAGCGGGGGCAATTGGCCGACAGCCAGCGGCCGCCCGTCAATCGCCGTGACGACATCACCGGGCAACAAGGCCGACGGCTCGCCGGTCAGGCTGTAGCGCAACGTAAACGGGCCGTCAAAGAAGCCGACTTCGGTCGAACTGGCCCAGCCGTCGGTGGGGTAGGTGGTGAAGAGCAAGCTCAGAGTGATGGGCCACAGCAATAAAATCGCGGCTGCGACCAGCGTCAGCCACGCGCCACGGTCAAACCGCCGCTCGTTGGGTGAGTTGTCGGCGGCGGCGCTATCCATAGGTCACCGTTGCCCGATCGTTACGAAATCCGGTCATGCTGGCTATTGTAGGCGGCGATCGTCTCCTGATCGTTACGAAAGGGACAAGGAGCGTGCTCTTTTTCCGCTAAATCTCCTTCCGATAGACCCGATGGTTCTTGTATGGCTCACCGCCAATGTTTTGCAGGTCGCTGCGCATCTGTACCGCCGTCTCGGCCACCTGCGTCATCTCATACACCTCAGCGCCGAAGTCGCGGACGGTGCGCTCCATCTCGGTGTAGAGCAGCGCGTTGCCGCCCAGGCCGTGGAATTGCGGCAGGATGCCCGCGCCGTTGCCGGCCAGCCCTTTGGCCACGCGCAACTCGCGTAGCATGTCGAGCAGGCCGAAGGGCAGCAGGTGGCCCCGCGCCCGGCGCATGGCCGCCGAGATGTCCGGGAAGCTCAGGGCAAAGCCGACGACGTCGTCGTTGTGGGCGATGAACTTTAGCAGCCGCGGGTTGGCGATGAGCAGAAGTTGGTCGAGAACGAACTTGATCTCGCGCTCGGTCAGGGGCACGTACTCCCAGTTGTTGACGAAGGCCTGGTTGTAGGCCCGGCCGATAGCCGGCGCCCAGTGGCGCAGATCGCTCTTGGAGCGCAGGTCGAGCACGCGCAGGCTCTGCCGCTGCCGCGCCCGCTCGGCGATGCGGTGGATGCGCTCATCCAGCCGGAAGCCGGCCGCCGTCAGGAAGACGGAGACGAAATCGACCTCCTTGACGAACCCCTGCCCCTCCACCAGGCGGGTGTAATAGGGGTAATTGTAGTTCATCATGTTCATCATCTGCCGGTGCTCATAGCCGCGCTCCAGCATCCCGTAGCCGTCGAAGGCGCTCATGCCCTTGGGGCCGATCACCAGGTTCAGCCCGCGCGCCCGCGCCCAGTCGCAGGTCGCGCCGAAGAGGGCCGCCGCGGCTTCGTCGTCGTCCTCGCAGTCGAAGAAATAGAACTGGCCGGTGCGGGCGTCGTGCTGGCGGTTGTAGTTGACGTTCTCCAGGGCGGCGATGCGGCCGACGACACGCTCGCCACGCATCGCAATAAAGAAGCCGGCCGCGGAGTGCTCGTAGAAGGGGTGCTTGGCCGGGTTCATGGCCGTGACCATGTCGGTCAGCAGCGGCGGCACCCACTGCGGGCAGTCGCGGTAGAGCCGGAAGGGCAGGTCGATGAACTGGCGCGCCTGGCGCTTGTCGCTGGGGTCAATGTGGTGGATGGTGATCATGTCGCCTCGAAGCCGCAAAGTTGCCGCGTTAGGCGTTGTAGGTTACACATCTATGCGCATCCACGCCAATATCGTCCATCTCAGAAGAATAGCACGCTGATTTTCGCTGAGAAGAGCGCTGATTTTCGCAGTAAGAGATGTCCCGGCAGCGTTCATCAGCGTGGAATCAGCGTCCATCGGCGTGCCATTCTAAAGGTGAACCATGATCCGAACCGCAGTTCTATTTGATATGGACGGCCTGATGGTCGATACGGAACCGCGCGCTCGCGCGGCCTGGGAGCAGATCGCCGCGGCGTATGGCCGGACGGTCAGCGATGACCTCTACGGCCGCATGCTGGGCGTTCGCACCAGCGAGAGCGCCCTGCTGCTGCGCGACGCGCTGGCCCTGCCGCTGGATGTGGACGAACTGATCGCCCGCAAGACGGCCGTCTTCCTGGCCGACCTGGACGCCAACGGCGTGCCGGTGATGCCCGGCCTGTGGGCGCTGCTAAACGCGCTGGACGCGCGCGGCCGGCCCTGGGCCGTGGCCACGTCCACGCCGCGCGACGTAGCCGCCCACATCCTGGGCCGGATGGGTCTGGCCGGGCGCTACGGGGCGCTGGCCGGCGGCGACGAGGTG
>JAIBAS010000141.1 GCA_019695075.1 Promineifilum sp.
GACCGGCGTCACCGCCTTTGGCGTCGGCCCGTGCGCGGCGGCGCTGCTGCTGCCGCTGGCCGTCGTCGTCAGCCTGGGGGCGGCCCGCCGGCGGCGCGAGTAGCCGACGGACGGGCCTATGGCGTAGAAACGACGCGGGCGCTCGTGTGAGCGCCCGCGTTGTCGTTTGTAAGGGCCTGTTCAGCCGCGCACGGCCCGCAGCCGCGCCAGAAACTCACTCAGCATCATCGCCGTCGCCCCCCAGACGCGCCCCTCGCCGACGCGGAAGAAAGGCACGTCGAGTCGCAGGCCGCCGCGCAACACCATTTCCTCCTCGGCCCGCGTGGCCGGGTCGAGCAGCAGGTCGAGCGGCACTTCCAGAATGGCGGCCACCTCGCGCGTGTCGGGTACGAAGCGCGGCCGGCCCGGACCGATGTAGCGGCCGACGAAGGGCGTCACCTGGAAGTCGGACGGCATGATGTAGAGTGGCGTCAACTCGCCCAGTAGCTCCACCTCAGCCGGGGGGATGCCGATCTCCTCATAGGTCTCGCGCAGGGCAGTCATGCCCAACGATTCGGGCGGCTCGTGGCGTCCGCCGGGGCACGACACCTGCCCGGAGTGGACGCCCTCGTACTCTGGCCGTTGGGTCAGGACGAGGGTCAGGCGGTCATCGGCGCAGTAGAGCAGGATGAGCACCGCGCCCAGGCGCGGCCGGGTGGCCATGCCCTCCGGCCGGGTCATCGGCCGCTGCACGGGGGCCATCAACCGTTGCGCCGCCGCGCCGTCGAAGTCGGGCAGGGCCAGCGCGGCGCGAACGTCGTCGAAGGTGCAGGGCGGCTGGCTCACACCGGGCCTATTCGTCCTCGTCGTCGGCCTCGGCCACACGCGAAGTGGGGGCCGCCGGGCGAGACTGCTTCAGGTCGCGGAAGCTGTAGCCCGCGCCGCGCTCGGAGACGATGTAGCGACCGCGCGACTTGTCCTTCTTGTCCTCGATCTTGCGCCGCAGCCGGTGGAGGTGGACGTGCAGGCGATCCTCGAAGACCGGCTCCATCGGCCAGAGGCGGCGCAGGATGTAGTCGGTGGGCACGGTCTGGCCGGCCTTGCGCATGAGGATGTAGAGCAGCTTCGTCTCCGTCGGCGTCAGGGCCTCGCTCCGGCCGTCAACGATGGCGGTGCGGTTGGGGAAGTCGATCAACAGCCGCTCGTCGATGCGCGTCTGCGGCTCCAGGTCATAGGCGAATTCGCCGATGCGCCGCAGCACGCGCCGCACGCGGGCCACCAGCTCGCCGGGGCTGAACGGCTTGACGATGTAGTCCTCGGCGTGCTCCTCCAGCCCCTCGACGACGGTGGCCTCGTGGCCGGTGGCCGTCAGCATGATGATAGGTAGGTCGCTGTACTGGTGGACGCGGTGGGCGAACTCAAAGCCGCTAATGCCGGGCATGTGCAGGTCGGCAATGGCCAGGTCGGGCAGGCCCTCGCGCTCGATCTGGGCCAGGGCCTCCTCGCCGGAGATGGCCGTGATGACGCGAAAGCCGGCATCGCGCAGGGTATGCTCCACGATGCGGAGGGTGTAGGCGTTGTCGTCGATGGCCAGGATGCGCTGTTGTCGAGTGGGTTGTTCGCTCATAATCCGTCAAATCACACTGTTGGGGGACGGCGCCCGGTGCACCTGGCCCAGGGCGAATACCGTCCCGAAGCGCCCCGTCCGGCCGCGTTCCGCGCGATGGGAGAAGAACAGATCGGTGCGGCAGGCGGTGCAATATTCCGATAGCTCAACGGCGCGGACGCCGGCGTTGAGCAGATTGCGCCGGTTGGCCTCCGGCAGGTCGAAGTGGCGGCCGCCGGCGCGCCCGGCCGACGGCAGCAGCGTCTCGGCCCCGGCAAAGGCGGCGCGCACGGCGTCGATGACATCCACGCCGACTTCGTAGCAGCACGGGCCGATGCACGGGCCGATGGCGGCGACGAGGTCGGCCGGATCGCTGCCAAAGTGGGCCGTCATGGCCCGCACCATCGCCCCCGGCAGATCGACGACCGTGCCCCGCCAGCCGGCGTGGCCCAGGCCGATGGCGTGGCGGCGCGGGTCATAGAGGAAGATGGGCGCGCAGTCGGCGTAGTTCATGCCCAGGACGCAACCGGGCTGGTCGGTGATCAGGCCATCGACGTGCTCGACCCACGTGCCGTTGTTGGCCGTCGTCACGCGGGCGACGGTGGCCCCATGCACCAGATGGGCGTGGACGACGGTGTCGGTGTCGCGGCCGAAGAGACCATAGGCGCGCCGCCGGTTGGCGTAGACGCTGGCGCGCTCGTCGGGCACCGACAGGCTCAGGTTGAGCGAGGCAAACGGGCCAACGCTGACCCCGCCCTGCCGCGAGAAAACGGCATGGCTGGCGACCCCGTTGGCGGGCAAACCGGCAAAACGAAAGTAGTGCAATCCGTCGTCGTCGAAAGCGATCACAGGCGTCCTCGTCTGTCCCTTAGGCTACTTCAAAGCGGCCCGGTGGACAAATCAGGCGGGCCAAAAACGACCGGGTTCTCATGCGAACCCGGCCGGCTGCTGCCCACTCGCTCTGGGAGCGGCTATTGTGTGTTGATGCTGATGAGGTCGGTGGTCACGCCGCTGAGAATCAGGGATAGGGCGTTGCCACCGGCGTGCTGTCGGGCGGCACAGGCGTCGCGCCGGGCGGCGTCGGGGATGCCTCCTGAACCGGTGTGGCGCTGGGCGGCACGGTGGCCGTCGGCGGCAGCGTGACGGTCGGCGGCAGCGTCGCCGTCGCCGTGGGGAAGAGCGTCGCCGTGGCCGTCGGCTGGAGAGTGAGCGTGGCCGTGGGCGTCTCGGTCGGCGTCGTGGTCGCCGTGGCCGTCGGCTGGGCCAGGTTGACCACCATGCGCCCCTCCTTCGTCACCGGGTCGTTCTCCGGCGTGTTGGGGTTGTCTGGCCCAAAGACGATGACGCGAATGGTGACCGGGCCGCTGTAGTCGATCTGGCTCGTATCCCAGATGGCCAGCAGGTTGTCCTGGACGGCATCCGGCCGACGCTCCTGCACCAGCCCCCAGCCGCCGGGGTTCTCACCCAGGCCATACTCCACCTGGTAGCCGGCGAAGTTCGGCCCCATGGCCGTGCCCTCAATGCGCACCTCGCGCCGGTCGGGGATGTCGCGGTCTTCGCGCGGCCGGGTGATCTCCGCCCGCGGCCGGGGCGTGCTGGCGTCGCAGGCCCCCGCCGGCGGCGCGCCGAAGGTGACTCCGCCGCTGCTCTGGCCCGACCAGCCCTGCCCGACCGTCTGAAGCCACTGCTGGGCCAGCGTCCGCTCGCGCTCCAGCACTTCGGGCCGGCCGTTGACCGGCACGCCGCCGCCAAAGGTGGCCTCGTAGACGGCATCGTTGCAGAACTCGTTGGCCCGCAGCCCCGTCCACAGGTCGATGGACACGCGGGTCGTGCCCTGCGTCTCGTCCAGCGGCGGCTGGTCGGCGGCGAAAACCTCGACCAGGCGCTGAGCGCAGGGCGTCGTGGCGCTGACGGCAATGCCCGTGTCGGCGCAGATTTCCCGCTCGACGACGCCGGCCGGCCGCGGGAAGGTCAGCGCTTCTTTGCCGGCCAGATACTGGGTCATGAACTGGTTCCAGATGGGCGCGGCCAGCCGGTAGCCCGACTGCCCGGCGGCCACCGGCGAGTTGTCGGTGTTGCCGATCCACACCGCGGCCAGCGCCTGCGGCGTGTAACCGATTGTCCAGCCATCGCGCACGTCGCTGGCCGTCGAGCCGGAGGTGCCGGTCTTGACGGCGACCTGGTAGCCGGGGATGTCCAGCAGGTTGGTCTGGCCAAACTCGGCCAGGCGGGCGTTGTTGTCGCTGAGGATGCTGGTCAGCAGGTAGGCGTGTTCCGCGCGGACGACCTGGGCGGCCGCAGCGTCGGGGGCGGCGTAGTCGTAGAGGACGTTGCCCTGGCGGTCTTCGATGCGGCGGATGGCGTAGGGCTGGATGTAGCGGCCGCCGTTGGCCAGCGCGCCGAACGCCCCGGCCATCTCCAGCGGCGGAATCTCGCCGCTGCCCAGGGCCAGCGACAGGCCGTGGTCGCGCGGCTGGCCCGTCTCGGCGCAGCCGGTGTCTTGCAGCATCGTCAGGCCGACCTTCTGGACGTTGGCGATGAACTCGCACACGCCGACGAACTCCAGCGCCTTGACCGCGGGGATGTTGTAGGAGTTGCCCAGCGCCGGGCGGACGCGCAGCGGGCCGTGGAACTCGTCGTCGTAGTTCTTGGGGATGTAGGGCGGGTTGACGCCGTCGGGGAACTGCGTCTGCACGTCCCAGAGCAGCGTCGCCGGCGTCCAGCCGCGCTCGAAGGCCGACAGGTAGACCAGCGGCTTGATGCTGGAGCCGGCCTGCCGCGGGGCCAGAGCCATGTTGACCTGGCCGCTGATGGCCTCGTCGTTGAAGTCGGCGCTGCCGACCATGGCCAGAATCTCGCCCGTCTGCGGCTGCAGGGCCACCAGGGCGGTGTTGTTAGCCCCGCCGGCCGCCAGCGCGTCGCGGTTGGCGGCGACGGCCTCCTCGGCCAGGCGCTGCGCGTCGGGGTCGAGCGTCGTCTGGATGCTCAGGCCGCCGCGGTAGATCGACTGCGCTCCCAGCAGCTCCTCGGCCTGCTGCAAGACGGTGAAGGTGAAGTGCGGGTGCTGGATGGTGACCGTCGGCCGCTGCAAGCTGTAGACGCGGGCGGCCATGTCGTCCAGTGCCGCCTGAGCCTCCGCCAACGTGACGTCGTCGTTGGAAACCATCAGGCTGAGCACCTCGCGCTGGCGGCCGAGGGCCTTGTCGGGCGCGCTGTAGGGGTCCCACAGCGCCGGGGCCTGCGGCAGCCCGGCCAGCAGCGATGCCTCGGCCAGTGTCAGGTCGGCGGCCGACTTGCCAAAGTAGGTGTTGGCCGCCGCCTCGATGCCATAGGCCAGATTGCCGTAGTAGATCTCGTTGAGATACAGCTCCAGAATCTCGTCCTTCTCGTAGGTACGCGAGATCTCGGCGGCCAGGATGATCTCGCGCAGCTTGCGCCGGTAGGTGCGCTCGGTGCGCTCCTGGTCGTCGAGTAGCACGGCGCGGACAAGCTGCTGGGTGATGGTGCTGGTGCCGGCGACGGCCTCGCCCTCGCGGGCGGCCATGACCACGGCGCGGGTCAGGGCCAGCACATCGAAGCCGGGGTTCTCGTAGAAACGCTTGTCCTCGGTGGCGATAGTGGCCCGGATGAGGTAGGGCGAGATGCGGTCGAGGGGCACGTAGGTGCGGTTGCCGGCGTTGGGATCGGCCAGGGCGTAGAGCAACTGGCCGTTGCGGTCGTAGATGCGGGCCGTCTCGAAGGAACTGGCCCGGCTGCGCAGTTCCGACGGCCGCGGCAAGTCGCGGGCCACCAGACTGTAGCCGACGGCGGCCGTGGACGCCAGCAAGAACGCGCCGACGACCAGGGCCAGGACGGCAATGAAAAGCCCACGAGCGATGCGGGCGGCGGTCATCGGCCGCGTGGCGTGGCTGACGACCGGCGGCGGGGCCGGGTGCTGCGGCGGCTGTTGGGGCGGCGGCGCGGGACGATAGGCCCCTTGCTGTGGGTGCTGTGGGTGCTGTTGTTGCTGTGGCGCGGGGCGATAGGCCCCCTGCTG
>JAIBAS010000251.1 GCA_019695075.1 Promineifilum sp.
GACCCGGCCGCTGGCGCTCATCGACGGGCGGGCCTATGCCGCCACGTGGGCCTGGGTGCGGACGACGACGACGGAGAGCCTCAACCGCAAGGGCGAGGTCGTCCGCCACGACCCGCCGCTGGTGGCGCTGGATGAGCGGCTGTTCATCGTGCGCGATGACGGCGCGATCTTCGGCGAGGGCGGCGACCAGCCGTTGACGGCGCTGGCCGTGTCGCCGGTGCTGCCGGAGATGGCCCCGCGCGACCGGCGGCTGTCCACGGCCGGGCTGAAGGCCTATCGCGACGGCCGCCGCTCCGACCCGGTGGAGGTCTTCGGCCGGGTGCGCGATTGCGTCGATCGCTTTATCGACTTCGACCATTCGCTGGCCGACCAGCGGACGATGGCCGAGATGGTGGCCTGTTTCATCATGGCGACGTGGTTCCTGGACGCCTTCACCGTGGCCGGGTTCCTCTGGCCCAACGGCGACCGGGGCAGCGGCAAGACGCAGCTGCTGGCCGTCATCTGCGAGCTGGCCTATCTGGGGCAGTTGGTGCTGGCCGGCGGGTCGTTCGCGGCGCTGCGCGACATGGCCGACTATGGGGCGACGCTGGCCTTCGACGACGCCGAGAACCTGGGCGACCCGCGCAAGACCGACCCGGACAAGCGCACGCTGCTGTTGGCCGGCAACCGGCGCGGCAATGTCGTGCCGCTCAAGGAGAAGGAAGACAACGGTTGGCGGCTGCGCTACGTCAACACGTTCAGCTTCCGGCTGTTCTCGGCCATCCAGTTGCCCGATAGCGTGCTGGCCAGCCGGACGATTGTCGTGCCGCTGATTCGCACGCCCGACCGCTATCGGGCCAACGCCGACCCGCTGGACTATGGCCTGTGGCCCCACGAGCGGCAGGCGTTGGTCGATGACCTGTGGCTGCTGGCGCTGGCCCATCTGCCGCGGCTGGGGGCGTATGAGAAGGCGGTCAACGACAACGCGCCGCTGACGGGCCGCAATCTGGAGCCGTGGCGGGCGCTGCTGGCCGTGGCGGCGTGGCTGACGGACGCGGGCGCGGCCGGGCTGCAGGAGCGGATGAATGCGCTGTCGCTGTCGTACCAGGCCGAGCGGCCGAATGTGGAGGCGAATGACCTGACGGTGTTGGTGATTCGGGCGTTGGGGTTGATTGTGGGGCGGATGGTGAGGGAGGGGTGTGACGGTTGTGACGGTTGTGACGATTGTGACGTTCGATCCATGAGGCGGTTCATACCGACTGCATTGATCGTGGGCGCGGCGCAACAGATAGCGGAGGTACATGAAGTAGATATCAATATTGATCAAGTAACGAGTAGGAGGATCGCTAGTAGTCTGAAGAAGATGCGCTTTACAAACCAAAGAGAAGCAGGTTCAGGTAAGAGAGGATGGAGTATTACTCTAGAGGAGGTGATCCGGTGGGCTGATAGTTATGGGTTGGATGCCAGAAAGATTACGGGAATAGCGGAATTGCAAACGTCACCTCACCATACGACCGTCACAAACGTCACAACCGTCACAACCGTCACAGTTGGTGACCAGGGTCGTAGTGACAAACCCATCCAGTGGACAGGAGCACTCTAAATGGACGCTTTGAAACGATTGGAGCGAGCGGGTTGGCACTTTGCGCCGGACGCCGAGCGCGTGGTCTACGTCTACGAGCCGGGCGGCGTGCCGATGGCCGAGCGGCCGGCGGCGGTGCAGCAGGTGGTCTATGAGAGCTACGCCGCCGACCTGGCCGAGGTGCGCGCGCGCGCCAACGAAGTGTTCGACATCCTCAACGCCCGCTGGGAGTGGGAGACGACCTTTGAGAACCACGAGTTGTGGCTGGCGACCGAGCCGGACTTCGACGAGGGCGGGCCGATGATCCGTGAACTGGAATTCCAGGCCCGGCTGGCCTGGCTGAGCGAGGCGGCGCACTGGCCCTATTACGACGGCGGGCCGGTGGACAAGGGGCCGGGGGGCTGGCGGCTGCTGGCCGAGGCGTTGCGGCTGGAGTATGACGTGCTGCGCCAACGGCGCCAGGCGGCGGCCGTCGCGGCGGGCGAACCGGCGGACGACGCGGACGACGACGACGCGATTGTGTTGATGGGCAACGAGCAACCGTTCGAGAATCAGACGAGTGACAAGGAGAGTGAGGCGATGGGTATCAAGGTTCCGCAGACGAAGCACGAGGTTCTGGAGCAGGGCGAGTATCTGCTGCGCATCACGCTGGTGGAGCAGACCGCGGGCAAGTTCAGCGACCAGTTGCAGTTCTGGGTGGAGGTGGCCGACGGGCCGCACAAGGGGCTGACGTTCATCAGTTGGACGAACATCGTCTTCAGCCCGAAGTCGAAGTTGTACCAGTGGGTTCAGGCGGCGCGCGGCGGGGAGGCGATTCCGGCGGACTATACGCTGGACACCGACGACCTGATCGGCCGCGAGGTGGTGGGCTATGTCATCCTGAAGGAGCTGGCCGACGGCGCGCAGGTGAACCGCGTCGAGCGCGTCCGCGCCCCGCGGGCGGTGGTGGCGCGGGCCGACTGGTAAGATAAGAGGTCTCACGCAAAGACGCAGAGACGCAAAGAAGAGAAGAAGAGAGGTCTCACGCAAAGACGCAGAGACGCAAAGAAGAGAAGAAAAGAGAGTCTCACGCAAAGACGCAGAGACGCAAAGAAGAGAAGAAAAGAGAGTCTCACGCAAAGACGCAGAGACGCAAAGAAGAGAAGAAAAATCTTTTTTATCTTTGCGTGAGATTCTTTCTTCTTCTTTGCGTCTTCGCGTCTTTGCGTGAGATTCTTTCTTCTTCTTTGCGTCTTCGCGCCTTTGCGTGAGCGTTCTTCCCCTAATCCCTAGCGTTAGCCGAACAGCCCCTTCTGCTCCGGCCCCGGCTCTTGAACCTTGGGCGCTTTCTTGAACGTCGTCGTCACCATCGGCATCTTCACCCGCGCCCCGTCCAGGATTTCGCGCACGGTCAGAATCTGCACCCGGGGGAAGAGATGGCCCATGCTCGACTGGAAGAGACCGGCGGCGGTGGCCTCGGCCCGCATCGGCTCGGTCGGTTCTTGCAACGTGACGAACACGCCCATGGCCGCCCCTTCGCGCTGCACCGTGCCCACCAGTTCGCCGACGGCCGGCCGGCCGACCTTGCCGCTCTTCACCTGGACGATAATGCGCTTGGCGTCGCCCGATTCATCGTCGCGGAAGGTGATGATGCCGTCGATGCCGCGGTCGGCCCCTTTCTTGCCCGTCTTGCCGGAACTGTCGCCGCCATAGGCCCGCGCGCCGATGAGGGGCAGCACCCACCATTGGAATTGGTAGGGGTTGTCGTGGGCCAGTTGCCGCGCGCCGTCCAGGTCTTCCGGCTCGCCGATGACGCGATAGGCCACGTCGGCGCCGAACTGGTCTTGCAGGCGGCTCTTTTGCAGCGAGATGGCCAGATGGGTGATGTCGATGCCGATCCAGCGGCGGCCGAGCTTCTGGGCGGCCACCACCGTCGTGCCGCAGCCGCAGAACGGGTCGAGAACGACATCGCCGGGGTTGCTGCTGGCGGAGATGATACGTTCCAGGAGGGCGAGGGGCTTTTGGGTGGGGTAGCCTAGGCGTTCGGCGGCTTGAGAGTTGATAGGATTAATGTCTGTCCATATGTTGCCGATCAGCGTTCCCGGCATTTCGTCCAGAAAGCGCTTCAGTCTCGGCCGCTTGGACTTGTCATCCGGGTACCAGATGCGCCCCTCCTCGTCAAGCCGGGTCATCGTCTCGCGGGAATAGCGCCAGCCATTGGCCGGCGAGGTGTGGCCCTTCCACTCGTACATCATATTCGGCCGCGGGTTGGGGCTGGTCATATCACTTAGCGTGTAACGCCGGCCATTCTCGTCCACATTGGCGTACTTGGACTGCAAGTGCCGTTCGGAGTGAAGCGCGTAGGGCGGGTTCCAGGTAAACGCCGCCGAGCGTGTGTAGAAGAAGATGATGTCGCTGACCTGACTCCACGTCTTACTGTCGCTATGGACGTTCGTTCGCTGCCAGACAATCTCATTACGAAAGTTCTGCACCCCAAAGATCGCATCCAACACAATCTTCAAATAATGACTGGCCGTCGGGTCGCAATGCAGATACAGGCTGCCGGTGGGCTTGAGGACGCGATGGAGTTCCACCAGCCGGGCGGCCATCATCACCAGGTAGGCCATCATCTGATTGCGCCCGTTGGGGCCGCCGGCCACGAACTTACGCAGGGCCGTCATCATCTCCGCCACGTGGGCCGGGGCCTCCTGGACGAGTTCGTGGTAGGTCAGCTCCACGGCGTCGTTCCAGTGCCACGTATCCTCGAAGGCGGCCATCTGCGCCTCCGATTCGCGCGCGCTCTCCTGCTTGAACAGGACGTTGTAGGTCCGGTTGCTGTTGAAGGGCGGGTCGAGATAGACGAGATCGACGCTCTCATCCGCGACATACTCGCGCAGAATAGGCAGGTTGTCGCCGTAGAAAAGGGTATTGGTGGTTATAGGCGCGGGCATGGAGAAATTATACCGGCCCAGCCGCGCGCGCAAAGAGAAAGAGGTCTCACGCAAAGACGCAGAGACGCAAAGAAGAAAAGAAGAGAGGTCTCACGCAAAGACGCAGAGACGCAAAGAAGAGAAGAAAAGAGGTCTCACGCAAAGACGCAGAGACGCAAAGAAGAAAAGAAGAGAGGTCTCACGCAAAGACGCAGAGACGCAAAGAAGAGAAGAAAAATCTTTTTTATCTTTGCGTCTTTGCGTCTTTGCGTGAGATTCTTTTTTATCTTTGCGTCTTTGCGTCTTTGCGTGAGCCTTCTTCCCCTACTCCCTAGCGTTGGGCGAACAGCGCCTGGAACCCCGCCTGAGTGAAGTGGTGGTCAGGCGTGAGGGCCTCCGTGAGGCCGCGCTCGCGCATCACCACAAACGAAACGCAATCAACCAGGCTCCACTGTTTGTCGTCCATCTGTTTGTAGAGCGCGAACGCCGCGGCAAAAAGGTTTGGCGTTGTGTAGACGACCTCGACCTTGGGCGAGACAAGGAATTGTTCGATGAGTCGAATAGCGGCGGCCCGATAGCGGCGGGCCAGCGCATTGCCGGTTTCCAGTAACACGCCATCGGTGACAATGAACTGTCGGCCCATGTATTGATACGCCAGGGCCTCGGCCGTCGCGTGATACTGATCGCGCTGGTTGACTCTGGCAATGATATAGGCGGTATCAACGAAGATGGGCGTCAAGCGACTTCTCCCCACTCAAGTACAGGTCAAGATTCTCGGCGAAGTCCTCTGGGCCGTCGATCTGGATGTCACCCAGCCGCACCAGAAAGTCATCGTCAGGGCTGCTCGTCTTTTGTTCCAGGAACTGCTGCACCCACGCGAACAGCGCGTCCAGCTCCTCCTCGTCCAGTTGTTCGATCTGCTGCAACAGAAGCTCTTTCGTCGTCATGGCCTACCTCAGAGCGTAGTATACCATGCCGCGCAACCGGCAGGGGCCAGGGAAGAACGCTCACGCAAAGAAGAAGAAGGTCTCACGCAAAGACGCAGAGACGCAAAGAAGAGAAGAAGAGAGGTCTCACGCAAAGACGCAGAGACGCAAAGAAGAGAAGAAAAATCTTTTTTATCTTTGCGTCTTTGCGTCTTTGCGTGAG
>JAIBAS010000241.1 GCA_019695075.1 Promineifilum sp.
TCAGCTGGCAGTGCGATGCCGACGGCGTGGGCACCGTCACGCTGAACCGGCCGGAGCGCAAGAACCCGCTCACCTTCGACAGCTACGCCGAACTGCGCGATTTGTTCAACGGCCTGCGCTATGCCATTGAGGAGGCCGGGGCGGGCGAGCCGCTGCTGCTGCTCCACGGCTTCACCGGCAGCCGGGCCACGTGGCGCGACCTGTGGCCGCAGCTGGCGACGCGCTTCCGCGTGCTCGCCATCGACCTGCCCGGTCACGGCGGCAGCGACGCCCCGGTCGATCCCGCTCGCTACACGATATTTCGCGTCGCCGCTGACCTGGTAGAGATTCTCAAGCGCCGCGCCGCCCGGCCCGCTCACTGGCTGGGCTACTCGATGGGCGGCCGTCTGGCCCTCTATGCCGCACTGCACCATCCGGGGGCCGTCCGCGCGCTGCTGCTGGAAAGCGCCTCGCCCGGCCTGGCCACGGCATCCGAGCGCCAGCAGCGTCGCGCCGCCGATGAGTCTCTCGCCCTACGTATCGAACGCGATGGCGTGGCCCGTTTTGTAGACGAGTGGGAGCGGCTGCCGCTGTTCGCCGGTCTGGCGCGGCTGCCGGCCGAAGCTCAGGCCGAACTGCGCCGCCAACGGCTGGCCAACAGCGCCGCCGGCCTGGCCAATAGCCTGCGCGGCATGGGCACGGGCGCACAGCCGTCGCTATGGGAGCGATTGCCGGAGTTGGCCGTCCCCACGCTGCTGGTCGTCGGGGCCGAGGATGACAAGTTCGTGGCGATCAACCGGCGCATGGCCGCGCGGCGGCCGGCGGCCGAGTTGCGTGTCGTGCCCGACGCCGGTCACACCATTCACCTGGAGCAGCCGGCGGCGTTTCTGGCGGCGATCCTGAGTTTTCTGGACGCGGGAGAGTTACAGCCAGAGCGGCAACACCTGACCGAGGGCGAACAGGACGGCGAAGGCCAGCGCCGCCAGAGACAGCTGCTTGAGCCAGGGGTTGAGCGTGGCCAGGTCTTCGGTGCGGCTGACGGCCAGGCCGTTGCGCACCAGCGAGGGCGCGGCCAGCAGGAAGAGAAGCTGCCAGGGCGAGGTGTACGCCAGCCACACGTAGGCCATGGCGCTGGCGACGGCGAGGGCCAGGAGTAGCCAATGGTAGCCGCGCGCGCGCCGCAGACCCAGGCGCACCGGGATGGAGTGCTTGCCCGCCAGCCGGTCAGACTCCAGATCACGGATGTTGTTGACGTTGAGTACGCCCACAGCCAGCAGGCCGCAGGCCGTCGCCGGCAGCAGCAGCGCGACCTCGAACCGTTGCGCTTGCACGTAGTAGCTGCCCAACACGCCCAGCCAACCGAAGAAGATCAACACCGACAGGTCTCCCAGCCCGGCGTAGCCGTAGGGCAGCCGGCCGGCGGTGTAGGTGATGGCCGCGCCGATGGCCGCGCCGCCGAGCAGGATGAACAGCAGGATAGACGAGAACGCCTCGCGGCCGAAGGCGAACCACAGCAGCAGCAAACCGGCGACGATGGTCGCCAGCGCCGTGATGACGATGGCCCGGCGCATCTCCGCCGGCGTCACCAGGCCGCTCTGGACGGCACGCTTCGGCCCGCGGCGCTCAACGTGGTCGGCGCCGTGGAGCGAGTCGCCATAGTCGTTGGCCAGATTGGA
The DNA here is from genome assembly GCA_019695075.1 of Promineifilum sp. Classification (GTDB taxonomy): domain Bacteria; phylum Chloroflexota; class Anaerolineae; order Promineifilales; family Promineifilaceae; genus Promineifilum. Next base: position 1,656 of record JAIBAS010000241.1, read on the forward strand.
CAGAATTTGCAGCAGGATGGCCGTGAGGACGCACAACAGCGCCACGAGCCAGCGGAACGCGCCGCCGGCCGCGGCCAGGCCCGTGCCAGTGATGATGCCGGCCAGCGACAGCGGCAGGGTGCGCGGGCGGGCGGCGTTGAGCCAGACAGCAAAGCGACGCGGCGAATCGACAGCAGTGGTCATGGCCGCGTTTATAGCAGAGAGTAGCCCAAACGGGGTAACGGAAACGATGGCACAAGAACAAATCTTTGAGATGGAACAGGCGGAAGCGGCACACGTGGCCCAGCCGGTAATGATTGCGCCCGATGTCGTCATTGGCGGTCGGGACGTGGTTTTGATGGCCGGCCCGTGCTCCGTGGAGACCTATGAACAGACGCGGGCCGTGGCCGCGGCCGTCCATGCCGCCGGCGGGCGCGTGCTGCGCGGCGGCGCGTTTAAGCCGCGCACGTCGCCTTACAGCTTCCAGGGCCTGGGGCGCGAGGGGCTGGAAATCCTGCGCGCCGTGGCCGACGAGTTCGGCCTGCTGGTCATCAGCGAGGTATTGGGCGTCGAGAACCTGCCCCTGGTGGCCGAGTACGCCGACATCCTGCAAGTCGGCAGCCGCAACATGCAGCATTACCCGCTGCTGTGGGCCGTGGGCGAGAGCGACCGGCCGGTGCTGCTCAAACGTGGCTTTATGTCAACTATCGACGAGTGGCTCAAGGCCGCCGACCACATCAGCAGCCGCGGCAACAACCGCATCATCCTGTGCGAGCGCGGCATCCGCACCTTCGAGACGGCGACGCGCAACACGCTGGACACCAACGCCATCGCCCTCGTCCGCCAGATCGCCCCCTACCCCGTCGTCGCCGACCCCAGCCACGCCACCGGCCGGGCCGACCTGGTGCTGTCCGCCGCCCGCGCCGCCGTCGCCGCCGGGGCCGATGGCCTGCTGGTCGAGTTCCATCCCGACCCGGCCGCGGCACTCTCTGACGGCGAGCAGGCATTGCCGCTGGATACTTTGCCACGCTTCTACGACGAGGTTGGGCGTGTCGCCGCGGCGCTGGAACGGGGGTTGAGCCGGCGCGGGCGTTCCTCACAATAGCCGCGAGTGCCCGCCAAACACCACAACTAAGGTAAACATCGAAAATGAATCCCATGCAAGGGCAAATCTGTCTGGTCACCGGCGCGAACGCCGGCATCGGCAAGCAAACGGCGCGCGAACTGGCGCAAAGGGGGGCCACCGTCGTCCTGGTCGCCCGCAACCGCGAACGGGGCGAGGCGGCGCGGGCCGAGATCGCCGCCGGCGAGCACTCGGTCGAGCTGCTGCTGGCTGACTTCTCCTCGCCGGCCTCTATTCGGGCCATGACCGAAGCGTTCAAGGCCCGCCACGACCGGCTGGACGTACTGGTCAACAACGCCGGTGTCTACCTGATGAAGCGCGAGGAGACGGCCGACGGGCTGGAAATGACCTTCGCCGTCAACCACTTGGGCTACTTCATGACGACGCTGCTGCTGTGGGATCGCCTCCTGGCCGCCCGGTCGGCCCGCGTCATCGTTCTCGCCTCCGATGCCCACCGGCAGGCCAAGCTCAACTTCGATGACCTGCAAAACCGGCACAAGTACGCCGGCTTTCGCGCCTACGCGCAATCGAAGCTGGCCAACGTGCTCTTCGCCTACGAACTCGACCGCCGCCGCGGCGACGCGCCCATCACCATCAACGCCGTCCATCCCGGCTTTGTCGCCAGCAACTTCGGCCGCAACAACGGCGGCGTCGCCGGCCTGTTCATGACGCGCGTCGTTCCCCTGTTCGCCAAAACCGTTGTCGAGGGCGCGGCGACCTCAGTCTATCTGGCGTCGTCGCCCGAGGTGGCGGGCATCAGCGGGCAGTACTTCACCAACGGCCGCGCCGTCAAGTCCGCGCCACAGAGCTACGACCGCGCCGCGGCCGAGCGGCTGTGGACGATCAGCGAAGAGCTGACCGGCCTGCGCCTGCCCAACCTTGCCCTTCCGGACGAAAGGCGGGAAAATGGCGGCCATACTGATCTTTAAGGTACCGGCAAGGAGGTAACCCATGAAGCTGATCATCCCGTCGTTCGAGAATGGCGCGCCCATCCCGGCCGAGTTCGTCATGGGCATCCCCGCGCCCGACGCGCCGGCCACCTTCGGCCCTAACCGCAGCCCCCACATCGTCTGGTCCGACGCGCCGGCGGGCACGCAGTCGTTCGCCCTGATCTGCACCGACCACGACGCGCCATCGGTGCGCGACGACGCCAACCAGGCCGGCCGCACCGTGCCCTACGATCTGGCCCGCGTCGACTTCTACCACTGGGTGCTGGTGGACATTCCCGCCGACGTGCGCGAGCTGCCGGCCGGCTGCGACTGCGAGGGCGTCACTGTGCGCGGCAAGGAAGTCGGCCCGACGCCCTACGGCCGGCGCGGCATCAACAGCTACACCAGCTGGTTCGCCGGCGAGGCCAGCATGGAGGGCGACTACGGCGGCTACGATGGCCCCTTCCCGCCCTGGAACGATGAGCGCGTCCACCACTACCACTTTGTTCTCTATGCCCTGGACGTGCCCACGCTGGGCCTGACCGGCGCGTTCGACGGGGCCGACGCGCTGCTGGCCATGCGCGGCCACGTCCTGGCTGAGGCGGATTGGGTGGGCACCTACGCCATCTACCCCCAGGCGCAACTATAGCCCTTCCCGCGCGGGCTGTAGGCTGGGAACATCCTTGTGGAAGAACCGCTTGTCCAACTGGCGCTCGTTGCCGTCGTCGGCGTGGGGGCGCAATTGGTCGCCTGGCATCTGCGCCTGCCGTCCATCTTGCTGCTGCTGCTGTCTGGTTTCCTGCTCGGCCCTGTCTTCGGCCTGATTCACCCCGACGGGCTGCTGGGGGAAGCGCTTTTCCCGTTCGTGTCGCTGGCCGTCGGCCTGATCCTCTTTGAGGGCGGCCTGACGCTGAAGCTCAAGGAACTGCCCGACAGCGGCCCGGTCGTGTCGCGGCTCATCTCCGTCGGCGCGCTGGCGACCTGGTTCGTGGCCGCGCTGGGGGCGCGCTTCCTGCTCGGCTTCGACTGGTCGCTGGCCATCGTCCTCGGCGCAATCCTGATCGTCACCGGCCCCACCGTCGTCGGCCCGCTGCTGCGCCAGATTCGGCCCAAAGGGCGCAGCGGGGCCATCCTGAAGTGGGAAGGCATCCTCATCGACCCCGTCGGCGCGGTGCTGGCCCTGCTCGTCGTCGAGATCGTCGCCCTCGGCGGCGGCATCAACGTGCCTGGCTTCGTGCTGCTGGGCGTCGGCCGCAGCCTGGTCGTCGGCGTCATCCTGGGCCTGCTCGGCGCGGCGGTGCTGGTGGCCCTCATGCGCCGCCACCTCATCCCCGACTACCTGCAAAGCGGCGTCACGCTGATGCTCGTCGTCGGCTTCTTCACGCTGGGCGACCTGCTGGCGGCCGAGGGCGGCCTGCTGACCGTCACCCTCATGGGCATCGCCCTGGCCAACCAGCCCTGGGTTCCCGTCCGCCACATCGTCGAGTTCAAAGAGAACCTGCAAGTCCTGCTGATTGGCGTTCTGTTCATCCTGTTGGCCGGCCGCGTAGACGTGGCCGACCTGCTGACCGTCGGCTGGCCCGCCCTGGGTTTCATCGCCCTGCTCATTCTGGTGGCCCGGCCGCTGGGCGTGCTGCTGTCCACCTGGCGCACGCCGCTGAGCAACGCCGAGCGCCTCTTCCTGATGTGGATGGCTCCGCGGGGCATCGTCGCCGCGTCGGTGGCGTCGGTCTTCGCCTTCGAACTGTCCGCGGCGGGTGTGGCCGAGGCGGACTTGCTGTCGCCGGTCGTCTTTTTGGTCATCGTCGGCACGGTCATCTTCTATGGACTGACGGCCGGGCCGGTCGCTCGCCGGCTGGGGCTGGCCGAGCGCGAGCCGCAGGGCGCGCTCATCGTCGGCGCGCATCCCTTCGCCCGCGCCCTGGCCCG
>JAIBAS010000440.1 GCA_019695075.1 Promineifilum sp.
AGCTCCAGCTCCACCAGCCGCGCCCGCACACCGGGCACGGCCGAGACGGCCGAGACACCCGCCTCCACCTCCGGCAGACGCAGCGCCCAGGTAACGTCCTCGCCGTCGAGGAGGATGGTGTACTGGCGGCCGTCCGCGGCCTCGCCCGGCGGCAACACGTCGAGATCGACCTGGCCGGCCAGCGCCGTCAGCGCGGCGGCGTCGTCGAAGGCCACGCCGCGCCGGATGGCGGCCAGCGTCATCGCCCGGTACATCGAGCCGGTGTCGAGAAAGAGGTAGCCCAACCGCTGGGCCAGAGCATAGCCAATCGTCGACTTGCCGGACGCGGCCGGGCCGTCGATGGCGATGACGTCAACGAGATGTTCGTGGGGCACGGTGTTCCTTCCCAGTGGGGTGAAGCGATGGAGCCGCGCGGGTGGGGGTTCCGGCGGCGCTCTGGCGCAGGTCGCGCACTTCAGCGGCGGTCAGGTGACGCCATTCGCCCGGCGGCAAGTCGCCCAGGCTTAGCGGGCCGATGCGCTCGCGCAGCAGCCGCTGGACGGGGTGGCCCAGGGCGGCAGCGACGCGGCGAATCTGTCGCTTGCGCCCCTCGCGCAGGATGATGCGCAGGCGCGTCCGCTCGTTGGCGCGCTCAATGACCTCGATGGGCGCGGGCGCGGTGATGCGGCCGTCGAGCATGACCCCACGCCGCCACTGCTCCAGGGTGCGGTCGGACATGCGCCCCTCGACGGTCACGTCGTAGACCTTCTCGTGGCCATAGCGCGGGTGGGTCAGGTGATGGGCCAGCTCGCCGTCGTTGGTCATCAGCACCAGCCCCTCGCTGGGCTTGTCGAGACGACCGACGGGGTAGATGTGGACGTCGGCGGCCAGGGGCACCAGGTCGCGCACGGTTGGCCGGCCCGCCTCCATCTCGTCCTCCAGCGAGGAGATGACGCCGCGGGGCTTGTGGAGGGCGATGTAGATGAACTCCTCGTCGGCGGCGCGCGGCGGGGCGAAGAGGGGCCGGCCGTCGACCAGCACCTCATCCACGGCTGGGTCGGCCTTGTCGCCCAGCTTGGCGACGCGGCCATTGACCGTCACGCGGCCGGCGGCGATGATTACCTCGCTGGCGCGGCGCGAACCCAGGTTGGCCTGGGCCATGAGCTTCTGTAGCCGTTCTTGCATGGTTTCTTGGGCCTGACCCGCGCGACGAGGCGCGGCCGGCAGCCGGTGTCACTCTTCTTCGTCCAGCCGGGGCATCTCGTCGATGCTGTTCAGGCCGAAGGCTTGCAGAAAGTCGGGCGTCGTGCCGTAGAGAATGGGCCGGCCCGGCTTCTCCAGCCGGCCGACCTCCTGGACAAGGCCCTTGCTCAGCAGCGAGCGCAAAGCGGCGTCGGAATTGACGCCGCGCAACTGGTCGATCTGCGGCCGCGTCGCCGGTTGCAGGTAGGCGACGATGGCCAGCACTTCCAGGGCGGCCTGGCTGAGGCGCGTCGTCACCTCCAGGCCGAGGAAGCGCTCGATGGTCGCGCCGGCCTCGGCCGCCGTGGTGAGTTGCACCAAGCCGTCGCTCCACTGGAGGCGCAGGCCGCGCCCGGAGTAATCGGCGGCCAGGCTTTGCAGCAGGTCGCTGACGGCCGCGGGCGATAATTCCAGGGCCGTGGCCAGCCGCGCCGCCGACACCGGCCCGCTGGCGACGAAGAGCAGGCTCTCCAGCAGAGCCTGGGGGCTGAGGCCGGCGGCGGGCGCGGGCAACAGATCGGTCGCGAGCGGTTCGGGTCGGTCCATCGTCTCCTGGCGGCGCGGCCCTCTTCTGAGAGGACAAACGCCCGGCAAGCGGATATGATACCGATGATAGCACAACAGCCCACGAAAGGAACGCTATGACTCACTCAAGCCTTGAATATGCCCGCGCCAACCGCGAGCGCCACCTCGCCGAACTGCTCGACTTCCTGCGCCTGCCCAGCATCAGCACCGACCCCGCCCATCGCGAAGCCACGGCCGACACCGCCGCCTGGCTGGCCGAGCAGATGAAGGCCGCCGGCCTGGAGAATGTGCGCGTCATTCCAACCGAGCGCCACCCGCTGGTCTATGCCGACTGGCTCCACGCCGGGCCGGGCGCGCCGACGGCGCTCATCTACGGCCACTACGACGTGCAGCCGGTCGACCCGTTGGAACTGTGGACGACGCCACCCTTCGAGCCGAGCGTGCGCGAGGACTACATCTACGCCCGCGGCGCGGCCGACGACAAGGGGCAGCTCTACATCCACGTTAAGGCGGTCGAGGCCACCCTGCGCGCCGACGGCCGCCTGCCGCTGAACGTCAAGTTCCTCATCGAGGGCGAAGAGGAGATCGGCAGCCACAATCTCCACGCCTTCATCCCCCAGAACCGCGACTTGCTGGCCGCCGATTCGGCGCTCATCTCCGACTCGGCCATGCTCGGCCCCGGCCGGCCGGCGCTGGTCTATGGCCTGCGCGGCAACTGCCACGTCCTGCTGGACATCACCGGCCCCGACCGCGACCTCCATTCCGGCACCTACGGCGGCAGTATCGACAACCCGCTCAACGTCCTCGGCCACCTGCTGGCGCGGCTGAAGAACGAGTCCGGGCACGTGATGATCCCCGGCTTCTACGACCGCGTCCGGCCGCTGTCGCTGGAGGAGCGCGAGCTGCTGGCCCAGTTTCCGCTGAGTGAGGATGAGTGGCTGCGGCAGACCGGCGCGCCCCAACTGTGGGGCGAGCCGCAGTACACCCTGGTGGAGCGCGTCGGCGCGCGGCCGACGCTGGACGTGACCGGCATGTACGGCGGCTACATCGGCGCGGGCACGAAGACCGTGCTGCCGTCGGCGGCCCACGCCAAAATCTCCATGCGCCTCGTGCCCGACCAGGACCCGGCCGAGATCGCCGCGCTGTTCGAGTCATTTGTCCGCGAGGCGCTACCGGTCACCGTCCGCGCCGAGGTGAAGGTCGCCGGCCTCTCCCAACCGGTGCTGATGGCCCGCGACACGCGGGAGATGCGCGCCGCGGCGGCGGCTTACGAGGCGACCTATGGCCAGCCGACCGCCTTCATGCGCGAGGGCGGCTCGATTCCGGTGGTCAGCGATCTGCAGAACGTGCTGGGGTTGCCGACGGTGTTGATGGGCTTCGGCCTGCCCGGCGACCACATCCACTCGCCCAACGAACGCTTCTACCTGCCGAACTTCTACGCGGGCATCGAGACGAGCATCCGCTATCTGGCGCTGCTGGCGGCGTAGAGCGCCGCATGCCTATCGCTGTGCGCTGGTCACAGGTCGCGGCGCGAGAAGCTCCGCAGGGCAAAGAGGAGCAGGGCGACCAGATAGACAACGGCATAGACGACCATCAGCGTGCTCGGCTCGGTGATGGCCGCGAATGGGCCTAACTCGAACGGGTTGCTGATAGTGGTCGGTTGGAAGTAGGCCACGGCTTTCTTCCAGAGCGCGTCGGCGGGCATGATCAGGCTGCTGACGATGCCGACGTTGACCGCCGCCGTGTTGCGGATCAGCGCGCCGACCTGCTCCACCAGGCCACCCAGGAAGGCCAGACCGAACAGCATGAAGGTCATCACGCCGTTGGCAATCGTCGAGAGGCGCGTCCCGCCGGCAATGCTGACCGTCAGCACGAGCAGCGCCGCCAGGGCCATCATCAGCACGCCGCGGCCGATATTGTTCATATAGAAGCCGGAGCGCAGATAGACAATCAGCATCAGCCCGCCGACGAGAAAGGCCAGGTAGAGCAGCACCAGCACCGCGTAGCCCAGCCATTTGCCGATCACGACCTGCCAGCGCGGGATGGGCTTGGTGACGATGGCATCAATGGTGTGCGACTCGACTTCGCCGGAGATCGTCGTCACCGAGACCAGCACGGCCACCACGTTGACCAGCATGTTCACGGCATACAGACCGGCCGTCAGCAGCAGAATGGAGACGAAAGCAAGCTGCTCCGGCTGGTTTAGCTGGCTCTCGATGTCGCGCTGGATGAAGTGGAAGGCGATGCCGAAGACAAGCAGAAAGGCAGCGCCCATGAACAGGGCCACCCAAAGCAGGCGACGCCGTTGCGCCTCGCGAAAGGTTAGCCGGGCAATGACAAAAACGGCCATGATCTACTCGTCTAACTCCTCGCCGACAACCTGCAGGAAACGATCCTCCAGCGACAGGTGGGTCGGCGTCAGTTCATAGAGGCTGTGGCCGTTCTGGACGACCCAGTGCGCCAGGGCGGGCAGCTGGGTCTCGTCGGCCAGCGTCAGGCTAATGCGGCCGTCGCCCGGCTGCAAGGCCACGTTGCGGCCGAACCGCTCCAGCCCGGCCAGCAACTCCGGCGTCGGCTGACCGACGCGCACCACGACCTGCAGCGCTTCCTCCTCGAACTCCTTCAGTGATGATATTTGCAGGATGCGTCCGCCGCGGATGAAGGCGACGCGGTCGCATGTCTTCTCGACTTCGCTCAGAAAGTGGGAATTGAGGAAAACGGCCATGCCGCGCTGGCGCAGGTCGTCGATGATGTCACGCACGAGGCGGCGGCCAATGGGATCGAGGCCGGACGTCGGCTCATCGAGGAAGACGAGGGCCGGGTCGTTCAGCAACGCCTGGGCCAGGCCGATGCGCTGGAGCATGCCCTTGGAGAACGCGCCCAGCTTGGTGGCGGCGCGATCGGCCAGGCCGACCAGTTCCAGCAGGCGCGGCACGGCCGCCCCCCGCGCAACGCGATCCATGCCGTATAACTCGCCGTGGAGATTGAGAAACTCGTCGGCCCGCAGCCATTCGTGAAAGCGGAAGTGCTCCGGCAGGTAGCCGATCTTGGCCCGCGCCGGGCGGTCGCCCAACGGACGGCCGAGCAAGGCCGCCGTGCCCGCCGTGGGCGCGGTCAGGCCCAACAGCATTTTGACGGAGGTCGTCTTGCCCGCGCCGTTTGGCCCCAGGAAACCGAAAACCTCACCCGCGCGCACGTCCAGGGTCAGGTCGGCGACGGCCACTTTAGGGCCGAACTCTTTGCGCAGCCCGCGCGTGTCGATAACAAGGTCTGAAATCATATTGCGAGGAAACCGCAGATTCGGCCGGCGGGGCAGGGATGAGCCGGCCCCGATCGGCTAAATCTGCGGATCGATCCTTTGAATCTTCGAGCGCTGTAAGTTACCGCAGTGCGTTCGCCCGCGCCAGCAACTCATCGATGCTCAGACGGCCGCTCCTGAACATGAAGAGCATGCCATCCTTCTGCCAGATGAGCGCGGACTCGGACTCAGGATCAAATGGCTCCAACAGGACGCCGCTGACGCCGTTGACAGTCACTTCGCGGAAACTGCCGAGGTCTTGCGGCACGGGCAGCAACAGCGTGCTCGTCCAGTCGATGCTCTGGGCAATGCGGCGCGCTTCGGCCGGCTCCGTGCCCAGCACTTGCAGCAGCGCCTCGCCCAGCACGGTCGGGTCGACGTCGGCCGGGTAGTTCACGTCCGGGCTGGGCGACTGAATCAGCAGCGCGCCATTGTCGTAGAGCTGGCCGATGCTGTCGTAGACCGTCACGTCCACCTGCGCCCCGTCAAGACTATCGGGCAGCAGCAGCGGGTCAGCCCCGGCGGCCTCGACAATGGCCCGCGCTCCAGCCAGGTCAACGATCAGATGGCCCGCGCCGCCCGTCATCACGTAGGTCCTAATGAGGTCGCCGCGCCGGGGCAGCGTCTGCGGGTCGAAGCCGGCGACGGCCGCCGCCGCTTCGGGGGAATCGACGGTCTGCGGCTCGCCGATGTCCTGGGTGACGACGAACTCACCCGGCGTCAGCCCTTCCTCGCCCAGCTGCTCCAGCAGGGCCAGTTGCTGCGGCGAGACAGAGATGGGCGCAAACTGTTGCACCCGGAAGAGGCCCAGGAACTCGCCGGCCGCGGCGCGCACCGACGGGAAGGCCATCAGGACGGCCAGGCCCAGAACAACGGTCAGGCCAAGAGTTGCGATTCGACGTGTTGACATAAATATATTTCTCCTATAGGTCGGTCGGCCAGCCGGCCCGTAGCCGGCGGTCGTGTGCTGTCTCCATTTAGCCAGCGCCCTCTGTGGCGCGGCGGCCTCGTTGGCGTCGGGGGCCAGGGCGGCCAGGTGCTCCAACGCTGCGCGGATGTCATGCTCCTGTTCGTTCATTTCCACTCCCGCGACCGGCCGCCTCCCCGGTTGACGGCCGTTTGCTTCTCATACGCCCGGCGAAAGGCCCGCGCGGCGCGGGCCAGCAGCGCCCCGACGGAGGCTGGCGCGACGCCAATAACCGCGGCGCACTCGGCATAACTGAACTCCATCTGCCGCAACACCAGCAGTTGCGCCTGCCGCTGGCTCAAAGTCGCCAGCGCCGCGCGCACGGCCCGCCGCTCCTCGCGCCGGGCCGCGTCCGCTTCCGCGTCACCCATCTCGACCGGGAGCAGGTAGACATCCCGCTGTTGGCGGCGGCGGCGGTCGCGCAGGGCGTTGTAGCCCAGATTGGTGGCCACGCGATAGAGCCACGCGCCGACGTTCTCGACCAGTCGCCGGCGGCGGGCGTGGTCGTGCAGGCGCAGGAAAACCTCCTGCGCCAGGTCTTCGGCCTCGCCGCGCTCGCCCACCAGCCGGAAGAGGATGCCGTAGACGCGGTCATAGTGGCGCTGGAAAAGCGCCTCGAACGCGGCGGCGTCGCCGCGCGCGGTGCGCTCCAGCAGGCTCGCGTCGCTGGCAGCGTCGGTCAGGGGGCCGCGGGCCGCGCTGCTCAGCATGGCCAACGGCGGCTCCTTTGCTTCGTGATCATCCATACTTCTAGACACCGCCGCGCGCCTGTTTGTGACAGGCAGCGGCCGAATTAGGTTGCTTTCCGTGGCGGACGCCGGACGGCCGGACCCCAGATGCAGTATAGCCTCTTTTTTGCGTCCTTTGCCCCCTGCCCGTAGCATAGCCTGTTAGGCTGTGGCCGGCGACGACAGCCTGACAGGCTGTACTACTACTGAAAAGCCGTGGTTCCCGCTTGAAGAAGCGCCGCAATCGCGCTATGCTATAGGTGACGATCCCCAGGCAGCCACAGCCGGCCCGGGCGGATCGGACACCTGGCCCACCACGGTGAGGGAAGCATCACGGGCCACGATCCTTACGAATCTTCGCCAGCCCACAAGCAGCCACGTCCCAAAAGGAGTCGCCATGGCAACCCTGCAACAACTTCATGACCTCGGCCAGTCCACCTGGCTGAACTATCTGCGCGGCAGCTTCATCCACTCCGGCGAGTTGTCGGAGCGGCTGAAGCAGGGCATCCAGGGCGTCACCGCCAACGCCCAGGTCTACGAGCGCGCCATTCGCGGCAGCAGCGACTACGACACCGGCATCCGGCGCGAGATGGCCGCAGGCAAACCGGCCCGCCACGTCCACGAGGCGCTGATGGTCGATGACATCCAGCGCGCCGCCGATGCGCTGCACCCCATCTTCGAGGCCAGCCACCGCCTCGATGGCTTCGTCAGCTACGAGATGGACCCCTCGACGCTCCAAAGCGTGCCCGCGGCCGTGGCCGAAGTGCGCCACCTGTCGCACCACATCGACCGCTATAACGTCATGGTCGAGGTCCCGGCCACGCCCATCGGCATCGCCGCCGTGCGCGACCTGGTGGCCGACGGCGTATCGGTCAACGTCACCCACCTCTTCTCCCTGGCCGACTATGAAGCCGTCGCCGCGGGCTACCTGGCCGGGCTGGAGCAGTACATCACCAGCCACAGCGTCTGGCGGACAGCGCCGACGGCCGTGGCCTCCTTCTCGCTGGCCCCCATCGACGCTGCCGTCGATGCCCAACTGGAAGCGCTCGGCCGGCCCGACCTGACCGGCAAGACGGCCGTCGCCCTGGCCAGGCGGCTCTACGCCCGCTACCAGCAACTCTTCAGCGGCCCGGCCTGGGACAAGCTGGCGGCGCGGCGCGGCCAACCGCTGCGGCCCAAGTGGACGCGCACCACGCCGCGCGACTTCCGCCACGCGCCGCTCTATTATATCGAGCAACTCATCGGCCCCGGCACGGTGATGACCTTCTCGCCCGCGGCGCTCAACGTCTTCCTGCGCGAGGGCATCGCCGCGGTGACGCTGAACAAGGGGCTGGACGCGGCCGAGACGCACCTGGCCACCATCGCCGCTCTGGGCATCGACCTGGAGGCGCTGGCCGGGGAACTGAAGGCCGAGCACCTGGCCGTCTCCGAGCGCCGCTTCCACACCCTGGTCGAGGCTGTGGCCGCCAAGCGCAACGCCCTGGACATGGGCCGGGAGACGATGGCCCTGCAACTGGGCGGGGCGCAGGCCGGCGTCGACGAGGGCCTGCACGACCTCTGCCGCCGCCACATCATCCGCCGCATCTGGGCCGCCGACCACACCGTCTGGAACCCGCAGCCGAAGGAGATCACCAACCGCCTGGGCTGGCTCGACATTGCCGACAACATGGCCGACAAGACGGCGCGGCTGGAGGCGTTCACGAAGAGCCTGGTGGCCGGCGGCTTCCGTTCGGCGCTGCTGCTGGGCATGGGCGGCTCCAGCCTGGCCCCGGAGCTGTTCGCCAGGACGCTCGGCCGGTCGGCGCGGCCGGCGGGCGCGCCCTACCCCTACCTCGATCTCGTCGTTCTGGACACGACCGACGCCGACGCCGTGCGCGCCGCCGAGGCCCGCGTCGATCTGGCCCACACGCTGGTCATCGTCGCCACCAAGTCGGGCGGCACGGTCGAAACGCTGTCGGCCTTCAAGTACTTCTACAACCGGCTGCTGGCCATCGTCGGGCCGGAGCGGGTCGGAGGCCACTTCATCGGCATCACCGACCCCGGCAGCAAGATCGCCGCGATGGCCGCGCAATACGGCTTCCGCGACCTGTTCCTCAATGACGCCAATATCGGCGGGCGCTACTCGGCGCTGTCATACTTCGGCCTTGTGCCCGCGGCGCTGGTGGGCGTCGACGTGCCCACCCTGCTGGAGCGCGCCGCCATTGCCGCCTCGAACGCCACGCTGAGCCATTGCGACGCCATCGGCGACAACCAGGCCGCCGTCCTGGGGGCCACGCTGGGCCAGCTAGCCCGGGTCGGCCGCGACAAGGTGACATTCATCACCCCGCCGGCGCTGGAGAGCTTCGGCGATTGGGTCGAGCAGCTCATCGCCGAGAGCACCGGCAAAGAGGGCCAGGGCATCCTGCCCGTCGTCGGCGAGCCGCGCGCGCCCATTGAGAGCTACGGCTCCGACCGGCTCTTCATCCACCTGCGGCTGGAGGGCGACGCCTTCGCCGCCGAACTGGCCGCGGCCGGCCACCCGGTCGTGACACTGCGGCTGGGCGACCTTTACGACATCGGCGGGCAGTTCTTCCTATGGGAGATGGCCACGGCCGTCGCCGGCTATTTCCTGGGCATCAACCCGTTCGACCAGCCCAACGTTGAGGCGGCCAAGGTGAAGGCGCGCGAGATCGTGGCCGCGTTCGCGGCCACGGGCAGCCTACCGGCCGGCGACTTTGCCGCCCCGGAACCGGGCGCGTTGGCCGGCTTCCTGAAGGCGGCGCGGCCGGGCGACTACGTGGCCATCCAGGCCTACATCCCGGCCGGCCCGGCGGCCGACGAGGCCCTGCGCGCCCTGCGCCAGGCCATCCACCTGCGCACCGGGCTGGCGACGACGGCCGGCTATGGCCCGCGCTTCCTGCACTCCACCGGCCAGCTGCACAAGGGCGACGCCGGCCACGGGCTGTTCATCCAGATCGTGTCCGAAGCGGTGGAAGACGTGGGCATTCCCGACGAAGCGGGGCAGGCGGCCGCGGCCATGAGCTTCAACGTCCTGAAGAAGGCGCAGGCCCTGGGCGACGCCCGCGCGTTGCGCGACGGCCAACGCCGGGTGATCAGCTTCGCCGTGGGAACGGAGGCGGTGGCGGCGATTGAACGATTGGCGGCATTGTAGCGTTGGGTGCTAACCCGCCATTGTCATCAGAGCAGGTGGTTGCGGGCCGGGCGGGCATCAGCGGTTGCGGCTGATGAAAGACCGGGCAGAGTCGTTGCCTGTGGCGGCCCAGTGATGACTGTTGGCCGCGGCGATGATGGGCCTGGTGGCGTCTATCCGGGCGAGCCGATGAAGTTGCGCTAGACGGCCGGGGCTGGTTCTTCGACAACAGCTTTATCGGGCGGCTGTGGCGGACGCCGGCTGATGTTCATTTCGCCGTCGAGGTGCCGATTGTGTGACCGCTGATCCACCTTAACTTTGCCGTTGGGTGGTCTTGACTTTGGGGTCACCCTAGTTTGCTGTGACGTATGAGACAGGCTAGCCGCGAGTTTTCTAGGAGTTGCTAACGGCAGCCTGCCTCATTCTTATCGCTTGTTGGTGTCTGCTAAGGGCACTCCGGCAAACTTAGCAGATTGTTGGGCTGCTCGCCGTCAGCCTCTGTTTTCAGGTACTTGTGACCGTTTCGCTCGGCGACGATCACGTTAACAGAGTTCCCTCCGCGCTTGACATAGAACTCCCACTTGCCATCCTCGATACCCCTAATGGCTTCTTGCTGGGTTAACTTCCACCGTGTGCCATCCCCATTGCGCCCTCCAACGTGGGTGATGCGTTCATAGGGGTTGAGCCGATCGCTCTTGTTTATACACAAAATTTCATGCCTGCTTGCCATTTTTTGTTTCTCCTTTGAAACTGGCTATGGGTTAGCTCTATCGAGTAACCTTTGGGATTGTGGCGCGGATCAGCTCCTCCAGTCCAAGGTCGATCCACACCTGCGACTTCCAAGCGCCGGCACTGCCGACGGACATGGCTTAATAGCTTCACCACACTCGCGTTGGTTTGTCTTCTCGCCTCACCAAAGTGCGAATATTGCACAATACAATGGTCATATGTCATTACAGTTGAAATTCTATCGACAAGCCTATAACTTGTCAACTGTATTGGGCATCGAATAATTAATTGTGTAAGATCAAATGGATCATAGCGGTTTTTATGAGGGCGAAATGGATGCGGTAGAACTAGGACGTCAGATTTTTAGACGACGAAAAGAGCTAAGGCTCACACAAGGGGAACTTGCTGAACAAGCAGGTATTTCCAGGAACTACGTGTCCTTGATTGAACGTGGCGAAGCGGCTAACGTGTCAGTCAACATCCTGAACAACCTTGCGGCCGCACTCGAAACAACTCCGGCCGAACTGAGTGGGCAATCCGGGTGGGCCGAAACGCTGATCCCGCCTGCGCTTCGTGCATTCGCCCTACAACAAGGATTAGAGTTTGACGTTGTTGATCGCCTTGCCAGGTTACCAATGCGTGGAAAAGAACCTCAAACCTTAGAAGCGTGGGCGCAGCTTTATGAAGCCGTGCGCTCGTTCCTCGATATGTCTGACTGAATCAGAATGTCTCTCCATCCAGGACGCCTCTTTCTAAAAGAATACAGTAGCACAACAATTGAAGGGCCGGAGGATATTGAGCGTTACACGGCGTTTCTTCTCAGAGAAGCACGTACTGATGAGGAACCCCCTATCGATCTTGGACCCATCTTCAGCAGATTTAACCTCGCTACCCCCAAATACGTTCCTTTGGCTGGTCAGCAGGGAGTCCTACTGGATCCAGAAATGGGGTTGATGCTTATCGAAGTACGCGACCCTGTTACGCGTCAAAGGTTCACAGAGGCGCATGAACTGATAGAGATGCTGTTTGCCGTATTGCCAACACAACCCAGGGCTTCTGCGCGGGACATTGGCAAGTTTAAGTATCAAACCAAAGAGCGACTTTGCAATGCAGGTGCCGGAGCATTACTCATGCCGGCAAGCACGTTCTTACCACGTATAAAGCGGCTCGGGGTCTCCTTCGAGACAGCGCGTGTGCTGGCGAATGAATACGAAGTGTCGCTGTCCGCAGCGTTGATACGCATGGCGACAATTGGCCCCGGAATCCACGCTGTGGTCTTATGGCGTATGAAGAACAAACCATCTGAGGTTAAGAGCCGGGTACCTGAGCAACAAATGGTGCTGCTTGAAGTATCCCCAGCCAAAATTGCCCCACCGAAGCTGAGAGTGGAGTGGTCGTTTACAGGACGCTCCTCGCATTTCATTCCAAAGGACAAATCAGTACCAGTGACTTCTTCTATAACATAGCGCCTGGCATACACGAAGTTTCTGTGCTGGGAACGACCGCCTAGAGTTAGGGCGTACGAAGGGCAATTTCTACAGCGAGAGCCTACCATTTGCGACTAATGGAGAGTGGAAGGTTCTCTCTTTATTGCATCTGCCGGGTGACACGGATTGCCGATTTTAATCAAAGAGGCAGGGTTGGTAAGGGTTTGGGGTTGTCTAGTCCAGGACTGTGATGAAATAGTTGTAGTGAACCCCAAAACTTGGTTCTTCCGCAACTTTCGTGCTGACTTGGCTGTGAAATCCGCAGACAAGTCAAGAATCGAGTAGATTGAGCATTTATAAAGCCGCATTCGTCCGCTTCAACTACCGACTTTACATTGCTGCCTAAACTCATCAAGTAGCACCTTCCCCGACCCATCTGTTAGGTTAAGGAAATAAAGTCGGTTTTCCTCCTTAGTGGAGAAGACGAGCCGATCCCCTTGGGGGCTCCAGTCGAGCGAGAGAAGTTCTGTGCCTAGCGGCAGTGGCTCACTGAAACAGTCGGCAATAGCCGAAGCCAGCACGATGTCAGCAGTAGGGGCTTGCCCATTACCTGCCTCCCAGTACTGAATGAACGCGATCATCGTTCCGTCTGGCGAGTACACTGGGCTACGGTACCCCGAACCGATGTCTACATCGGCCACGACATGACCAGCCGCGATATCGATAAACTGGAGCCTGTCCTGGTTACGCACCAGTAGTTGGCCAAGGGTAGACACATCAAGGGAGTTACCATACAAGGCTGAGGCTGGAGTGGATTGTCCAATTTCACGCTGCTGCCGTGTTGTGAGGTCAAACTCGTAGATAGGCAAGACCATTTCCTGTTGAGCAGCATCCCACGCCAGTACGATAACTTTGTCGGGAGCATTTGTCCACGCGGCATAGGTCCCAAATCCAGCATTATTGATAACATCGCCAGTTTGCGGATCGATGATCAGCACGCTGTAAGGCGGCTTCCAATCTGTTTTTCCAGGGCCGGCGTAAAACGCAGCCGGAGGGCTGCTGAGAACCAGCAAGGAACCATCCGGTGACCATTCTGGGCCGTGCGAGTAAAAGCCCGTGGCTTCATAAACGGTAGTGGCCGATCCCGATCGAAGATCAATTACCGCTACGCCGCTCTGCCCAGGATTGATGTTAATGCGCGCAGCAACAGACTGACCATCTGGTGACCACGCCAATTCCTGCAGGAAAGTCTTGGAGCTAGCACGTATGTCAAGTGAGTCAATGTCTGCGAGATAAGGTAACTCGTTACGGCAGCCCGAACCCAAGAGTGCTAAACAGAGCAAGACGGCCAAAAAGGACAACTGGTTTTGCGTTGTCATGTAATCCTCTAAGGTTCCCTGAGTCCGTACCGAACTTCATAGCTGATAACCAAAGAGCGGAGGAAATCCGACGTCGATCAAAGCTTTGAGGGTTCCCCGGTCCGAGTACAATCGTATCCGCCGAGATAAACCGCCCCACCTCCGGCAGATAATACCGCGCATTCATGTAGATCAGCCCCACGTTCTCCGTCGGGTACACGCCGGTGTTGTCGTGGACGTGCCCGGTGAAGCCGCGGTCGCTGATGAGCGGGTTCACGTTCGAGCCGGGCCAGGTGCGGTAGCCGCCGAACGGGTCGTAGCGGGCCAGCGAGCCGTTGACGACGACGCCGGCCGTGTTGCTCATGGCCACCACGCTGCCCAGGTGGTCGGTGTAGGTGTAGTACAGGGTGTTGCTGCCACCGCTGACCTTCACCCGCACGCCCACCATCTGCCCGGCAATAGAATACGTCGTCCGCTCCGTCACCACCCCACCGTCGGTCACTTCGCGCTCGTAGTCCGGGAACGGCGTGTAGACCAAGGTGTCGTTCGGCCGGCTGGTCAGGATGCGCTGTCCGTCGGCGTCGTAGGCAAACGTCGTCGTCTGGCACGTGCTGACCCATGGCAAGGCCGACCGCTTCGCCTCGGACGAGCAGGTGGCCTGTTCGTTCTTCGCCCTGGCCTACAAGCTGCAAGTCCGCAACCTGCCCGATGGGATGAGTGCGTTGCAGTTCACGCGCCATCATCTGGATAGGCTGGGCATCGGTCAAGACCTGACCCATATCCGCTGGGGCAGCAAGACGTACAAGTTGCCGCCGTCCGGGTTAGCTGGCTGACGTTTGGCCGGTTGTTAAGCTGCTGGTGACAATTGAATAGGAACAAGCAGCCGTTGGTGTAGTGGCTATCTTTGCTTGCCTGCTGATAAGGCTAATTGGCACATCTTTGGCGATATGAGTCCATCAACTCCTTGCCAACGCCACTGGTTAAATTCAGAAAGTACAGGCGGTTGCGTTTGTCCCGAGCAGAAAAGATGAACCGACTCCCGTCAGGGCTCCAGTCCAGCGAATACAACTGTACCCCCATAGAGAGGGGATCGCTTAAACATGCACCGTCTTCACTGGCCAACATGATTTGATCACCCTGCTGATGGTTTCGCGTTGAGGAAGTAATAAAAGCGATCATTGTACCGTCTGGCGACCAGACGGTGTTCGCCCTAAGGGGATTCAACTTTCCTAGTTCAATGCCGTCGACAATGTTCAATATTTGGTTCTTTGTACCCGTCTTGTCTGGCAACACCAATTTGTCATCAGAGGAGGCATCCAAACTATCGGCCGTAGCAGATAGACACGGACTAGTGACACCTAGCGTGCGCGTGATACCAGTAGTCAGGTTGTATTCATCAATCGGTACTTCTTTCTGGCAGGATGAACTGAACCCGAGTATGATAACGCGTTCGGGATCCGCCGTCCAAGTAGCATAACCTCCAAAACCGAGATCATGAGTGATTTGGCCGGTTTGAGCATCAACTACAACCACTCCACCACTGCGGGGATTTGCTTTGGTCGTTGGCGCAACAAAAACAAGCGATTGCCCATCAGGTGACCACTCAGGGCCAAGCAAGTAATCGCCACCTGATTCATACACCATGTGCGTTTTGCCGGTTTCAAGGTCGATGACCGTGACGGTGCTATTGGCCCATCCCTCGTATGCACGCGCAGCCACAGATCGGCCGTCCGGTGACCAAGCCAGTTCCCAGAATGCCATTGAGGGCGTGTTCTTGACCGTTAACGAACTGACGCCCACCAGATCAAGCAGATACTCATCCTGGCGATGACAACCACCAAGTACAAGGATGACTGACGAAAGGGCAAGGAAATGCAGGTAGGTGAAAGGAGATCTCATAACCTGCTCCCTAATGCTGAGTAGGCCAGAGTAATGACCCAGCGTTTGTGATCAGTGCGTTACGCAGTGCTGCCTGCCATTCCTGATAGCCTACCTCTTGCGGCCATGGCAAGTTCGGTTCGTACCACACGTCGTATGGCTCATTCTCACCACCGAGGAAACCGGACCTTGCCTCTACTAAGTCCTTATAGGATTGCGCATCATATGGCTCGCGAGTAATCGTGCCCAACCTCCCCATTGCCCCATTGGTATTCGAGGTCTGGGGTGTATTCATTGCCTCACGAATCCTAAACTCAACCTGATAGGCCAGCACCTCGCCCTGTATTGACCAGGCTTGCCAGGTTCCCTGCGAAACGTGTTCTAGCTCATGGCCCAGCAATGCAATATCGCCTAATTCCAATCCTGCAACCACATCTTTACCGATATAGATGTTCGCAATAGCGGCACGCGGCTGTCGCGTTATCATAAAAGAGCCTTCCAGGCTATAGGCATAGACACTGATCAGCTTGTCTGGGTCATTAGACCACTCCCAAAACAGCAACGCCAAACGCGCCCCATCCAATCCGCCCTCCCACCCCAAAATAGTCACTGCCTCGCGCATCCACTCATCACAGCTAACATTGCTGCCATTCTCATCCATTGTCCAGCACTGAGCAACATGCCCACTGGGGTCTCTATACTTGACAGGATTGTTGTAGGAATAGCTGTAACGGTTATAGCTCTGCGGCTCCTCCGCCTCCGGCACAATCGAATCCGCGCTAATAAACCGCCCCACCTCCGGCAGATAGTAGCGCGCGTTCATGTAGATCAGCCCCAGGTCGTTGCTGCCGGTGTTGTTCTGCTTGTGCCCCGTGAAGCCTCGGTCGCTGATGTCGGGGTTGACCGTCGTCGCCGGCTTGGTGCGGTAGTTGCCGAACGGGTCGTAGCGCGCCAATGAGCCGCTGACGACGCCGCCGGCCGTGTCGCTCATGGCCACCACACTGCCCAGGTGGTCAGTGTAGGTGTAGTACAGGGTGTTGCTGCCACCGCTGACCTTCACCCGCACGCCCACCATCTGCCCGGCAATAGAATACGTCGTCCGCTCCGTCACCGCCCCGCCATCGGTCACTTCGCGCTCGTAGTCCGGGAAGGGGGTGTAGACCACCGTCCCGTCCGGCCGGCGGGTCATCACCCGCTGGCCGGCGGCGTCGTATTTGGTTGTTCAGGTGCGGGTTGGTGATGGTTGAGCCGTGCGTGTTCTCAGTGGCGTGTCAGCGAAGAAGGCTGAGAATACACTTGTCATCCTGAACCCTCCACTTGAACATCATATCCGACTTACCTACCTGTCCAAGTTTTGGGGTTCACTACACAGGTTGCTGCTTGCCTTCAAACCCTATCCATCCAGATCATATTCATAAAACAGAGTTTGGTTACACGAGTCATCTACCCCCTCCACACAATAGGCTACTACGATCTTGCTATCGGAGAGCCATCCCGCGCCCTGATAGCGTTCTCGTGAACCGATCTGCATCAGAGACCCATCTTGTGGGTTAAAAGTCCAGAGACCACAACGCCGTAATAAGCCGATACATGCATCCAGCAACAGTTGCTGTCCGTTAGGAGACCATCGAAGCAGTCGGGGCTGAGAGAGACCATTAAGTACCGCTCTAGGCTTCTGTTCGATTTCATCCATCAGGTATACGCTGTAGATTGCATTTACCCTCGAGAGACCTTGTAAAGCCATCGCCGTAGTAGATGCTGTGAAAGCAATTGTTGTCCCATTGGGCGGCCAACTTGGCGTGCTGGCAATCCCAACTGGTGGCGGACTGGACTCACACCCGCGCGTACAGGTCGTCTGTTTTAGAGCTTCCGCCAGAGACCACTTTTCCTCACCCTCTCCAACCACAACCTGCATCGGCTCAGGCCCATCGGGCGATAGCCAATAAAGTGTGCTATCGAGCGTACCGACAGCCATCACCCCTCTGGACATATCCTGGTTCCAAGTAAAACTCTGCTGTAAACCGGGATATAGGAACCCGTCCATAAGAGGCGTAATGACGTGCTGAGTTAAGTCAAAGGCAACCAGTGAATAGTCTCCACGTTCGGCTGGTGGTTCAGACAAGGAATCTACACAGAACTTGACAAGGCCGATTCTGCCATCCGGTAATAGACCTGCTCGACTGTAATGGGTTCCAGTTACACATGCAGCATCGTCCGGCAAAATTAAGGGGTAAACCTCCTTGTTATCCAAAACATAGAAGTTAATCCGCCCGTCGTTTAAATCAGCGACTTCTTCTTTGTCCAGCAACAACTTGCCATCCGGTAGAGTTTCTAGCAGAAAGTATTGACCCTCTAGAGTTGCTGTCTGCGTCATCCTGCCCTCACGCGGGCTATACATACATCCAGCCAGTATCCCTAGCGCTGTTATCGCTACAACTATAGGTAGCGGAGTTTTTCTAGTGCTCATGGCTGTACCTGCCAGATGAACGATGAATACCAGTAGACAGGTGCTCTCCCGAAGACCGGATCTGTGCTTCTTGGATCGTTAAACCATTCGCCAACTTGATACGCTATGAACGGGTTAGCATCTACAGTTAACGCTGCCGCGGCAGCCCAAATGCCCAGCCCTCCGTTGTGGGCAGCCCAGCGGTAGAAGTTACCTGTGCGCAAGAAAACGGTCTCATAGGGATCAGACGCTAGACCCAAGCTGGCTGCAATTTCCTCGCCATGTTTAGTTGAATCTTCTTCAGCAGTTCCCCACTTATCAATCAAGCTATTAGCGTTTTGTCCTGGAGAGTAGTCCGCTAATTCATTGAAGAAAGCCTTCCAGCTTGCCCTACCTGGATTCACCGACGCAGTATTACCAACAACCCCTCGCTCCGTTCCCATAATACTAATTGCATACCCATCTTGTATCCCCTGTAATATGGCTGCATCGACTATAGAAAGCCATGAACCTGACTCGGCAAGTCCATTTTCGACAAAGCCCTGAATGATTCCCTCGATATTTTTGAACCAAAGCCCAACCTCGGGCAGGTCCATAAAATATTGTATCCATAGCAGTCGATCTGCTATAGACATCGAGTCGAAGTTCTCTAAAGTGCAATCCAGGTAGGCGATAGTCTCGCCTGACTCGTCAAACGGATTATTGTTTGAGGGATCGCCATTGCAGTGCCCGCTTGGGTCTGTATACTTGACAGGGTTGTTGTAGGAATAGCTGTAACGGTTATAGCTCTGCGGATCCCCTGGCTCCGGCACAATCGTATCCGCGCTCACAAACCGCCCCACCTCCGGCAGATAGTAGCGCGCATTCATGTAGATCAGCCCCACGTTCTCCGTCGGGTACACGCCGGTGTTGTCGTGGACGTGGCCGGTGAAGCCGCGGTCGCTGATGGTCGGGTTCACGTTGGAGCCGGGCCAGGTGCGGTAGTTGCCGAACGGGTCGTAGCGCGCCAATGAGCCGCTGACAACGCCGCCGGCCGTGTTGCTCATGGCCACCACGCTGCCCAGGTGGTCGGTGTAGGTGTAGTACAGGGTGTTGCTGCCACCGCTGACCTTCACCCGCACGCCCACCATCTGCCCGGCAATAGAATACGTCGTCCGCTCCGTCACCGCCCCGC
>JAIBAS010000057.1 GCA_019695075.1 Promineifilum sp.
TCCGCGCCGGCCGCGTTCGCGCTTGCGCCGGTTGAGCCGGCCGCGCCCCCGCCGGCCTTCGTCGATTACGCCGTGCGCGAGAGCCGCTCGACGCGCCTGTTCTGGCTGGCGGCGACGTTGGTGTTCATCGGCCTGATGGCGACGTGGCTGGCGCTGCGCGACGACGGGCCACAGGTCATGGCCGCCTTTATTCCCACGACGACGCCCCTGCCGCCGACAATCACCAGCACGCCGACGTGGACGCCGCTGCCGTCGGAGACCGTCCCGCCGACGGTTACGCCCAGCCCCTCGACGACGCCCGCGCCGACGAGCACGCCCCGCGAGCCGCGCGCCCACACCGTCGCTGCCGGGGAGACGCTGTTCGGCCTGTCGCTGCTCTATCGCATCACCGCCGACAGCATCGCCCAGGCCAACAACTTCGACCTCAACACGCCCATCCAGTCCGGCCAGAGCCTGATCATCCCCTGGCCCACGGCCACGCCGCCGCTGGAGTCGGTGCTGCTGACCATCAACGGCGAGCAGGTCATGGCCGACGCCACCAACTGCGAGATCATCACCATCCAGTCAGGTGACTCGGCCTACGGCCTTTCCGCGGTCAAGGGCGTGCCTCTCGAAGCCATCATCGCCGTCAACCGGCAGACGCAGGAGTCGATCCAGCTCTTGCAGCCGGGCGACACATTGTGCATCCCGCGCATCCTCTACGGCGACACCATCCCGCCGACGGCCGGCCCCTCGCCGACGCCCTCGCTGACGCCGCCGCCGGCCGGCCCGGCGCTGCTCAATCCCCCCAACGGGGCCAGCTTCGACGCGACGGACGAGCCGATCGTCCTGCAATGGCTGGCGGTCAAGGACCTGGCCGCGGACGAGTGGTACATGGTCGAGTTGCGCGACGCCGACGACCGCGACAGCCTGCCCCATCGCGGCTTCACCCGCGACCAGTCGTTCCGCGTCCCGGCCGAGTGGCGGCCGGCGGCCGACGGCGCGCGGCGGATGGAGTGGCGCGTCAGCATTGTCCAGGTGACGGGGCGGCGCTCCGACGGCGGGTTTATCTACGCCTTCCGGGGGACAGCGGGGGCGGCGTCATACTTCACCTGGCAGGGCGCGGCGACCCCCTAGCGCCCCGCTTACTCCTCAGCCGTCAAATCGGTCAGAAACGGATTCTGCCGGCGCTCCTCGCCGATGGTCGTGGCCGCGCCGTGGCCGGAGAGCACCAGCGTGTCGTCCGGCAGCGGCAGCAGCCGGTCGCGGATGCTGGCCATGAGCACGCTGAAGTCGCCGCCGGGCAGGTCGGTGCGGCCAATGCTGCCCTGGAAGAGCACGTCGCCGTCGAAGATGACCTTGTCCGCCGGCAGGTGGAAGCAGACGTGGCCGGGCGCGTGCCCCGGCGTGTAGAGGACGACCGGCCGCAAGTTGCCGATGGCCAGCACGTCGCCATCGGCCAGGGCGTGGTCGGCCGGCGGCGGCGCGTCGATGTGGATGCCCCACATGGACGCCGCCGCGGTCGCCTGGGCCAGCATCGGCGCGCTGTCGGGGTGGGCGTAGATGGGCGCGTCGGTCAGTTCCTTCAGTCGCGCCAGGCCGCCGACGTGGTCGAAATGGGCGTGGGTCAGCAGGATGTGGCTGATGGCCCAGCCCTGTTCCTGCGCGGCGCGGACGATGGCCCGCGCGTCCCAGGCGGGATCGACGATGGCCGCCTGGCCCGTCTCGGTGCAGGCCATGACGTAGCAGTTGGTTTGCAGCGGGCCAAGGGACATCTGGATGATGCTCAAGCTCATAAGTTACCTCAGAGAGAAAGTTGTTTGGCGCGCGGCGCGCCGAAAAGGGGCAGTTCGACCGGCAGCGTAGCCCGCGTGCGCCAGGTCAGATAGAGCACTTCGCCCAGCAGCGCCAGGGTCATGGCCAGCGCCGCCGTCGGCAGCCCCGGCCAGCGCCGGACGACGCCGGCAATGAGCACGACGGCGGTGAGCGACAAGTTGACGGCCATGCCGATATTGACAAAGCGCGTGTGCCGGCTCTGGATGAGCAGGCCGCGCAGCCAGGAGACCAAGGTTGTCAGGCCGGGCAGTAGCAAAAAGAGGGGCAGGCTGGCCAACGCCAGCTCGCCAACCGCGTCGGTCAGGTCTTGCACGCCGAAGATGTAGAGCCGGCCGGCGGGCGTGAAGACGAAGAGGGCCATGACCGTCGTGAGGGCCGCCGTCAGTAGCAGGCTAAAGCGGCGCAGCGGCGCGAAGGTAGTGGCGTCGTGGTGGAGAGCGATGACTACTTCCGGCAGGGCCATCGCCCCGGCCCGCGCCATCAGCGCGATCTGGAAGACGATCGGCCAGGCCGCCAGCGTCAGCGTCGGCTGGTCGAGCCGGGCCAGACTGGAGGTGACCATCGGTTGCAACATCAGGACGAGCACCGATGTCGCTGCCAGAGGAATGTGGAATGCCGACAGGCTGCGATAGGTCAACGGCGAGCCCTCGGCCGCGGGTGTGTCGGGGGCCAACTCAGCCCGCAAGACCGGCCGCACCGCCCAGGTGGCATAGAGCGCCTCGGCGATGACGCCGGCCATCAGGCCCAGCGCGCCGATGAGCACGCCGGGCAACTGGCTCAGGATGGCCAGCAGAATCGCTGTGCCGCCGGAGGCCAGCAGCCGGACGGCCGTACCCAGGGCAATGGCCCGCGTCCGGTTGAAGCGGATGAGGATGCCCTGCAGGAAGCGCCGCCAACCGATGGCCGCGCTCCAGAACACCATGATCTTCATCCCTGGCCGCACCCACGCGGCGATCTCCGGGGGCACGTCCAGCAGGCCGGGGACGATCCAATCGAACAGGCGCGTGTAGGCCACCAGGATGGCGATGATCGTCAGTGCCAGGCACCAGTGAATGGTAAAGCGCCGCACCAGCCGGTAGGAGGCATGGTCGCGCACCAGGGCAGTCGATGTGGCCAGCAGGTTGATGATCGGGCTTTCGATGGTGATGGACAGGCTGCTGACAATGCCCATCGCCGCCAGCATGATGATTTCGTCGGGCAGCCGGTTGATGGCCGCGGCGATGATTGGCCCCTCGGCCGTCATCAGCAGCCAGCTGGCGAACAGGGGCAGCCAGAACCAGAAAATGTCGCGTTGCCGCATGGGTCAACTCTCGTGGGCGGCGCGGTCATGATTTCGCAGATGCGCGCGCTTTCGGTACAATATCGCTACAAGTATAGCATCCCGCGGCCGTCGCCCAAGGCGCGGATAGGCGCTGCGGGAGGGGCCGTTTGACCGCAGGCCGCCACTGAGACGAATCAGGCCCCTCTATATGCCGCCTCGATGCCGCTATCCTGTTTCCCATTGATAGGAGCTTCCCAACATGCGCAAGAAAGCGATTCTGATCACCGGCGCGTCCGGCGAGATCGGTCAGGCGCTCATCGCCAGCCTGGCCGAGAGTTCGCCCCTGCCCATCCTGACCCTCGATCTGCACGCCATCCCGCCGGAACTGTCCAACCTGTGCATCCACATGGCCGGTGACATTCTGGATCACAAGCTGCTGGCGCGACTGGTGACGGAGTATGACTTTGAGGTCATTTTCCACCTGGCGGCGCTGCTATCCACACGCAGCGAGTTCTCGCCGGAGTTGGCCCACCAGGTCAACGTGGACGGCACGCTGGCGCTGCTGCAAGTCGCCGCCGAGCAGTCGCAGCGGCGCGGCCGGCCGGTCAGCTTCATCTTCCCCAGTTCCGTGGCCGCTTTTGGCGTGCCTAATTTGGAGGTGAAGGCGCGCGACCGGCGGGTGAAGGAGTGGCAGTGGAACAACCCGACGACGATGTACGGCTGCAACAAGCTCTACTGCGAGCAGTTGGGCATCTACTACTGCAAGTACTATCAGCAGTTGTCCGCCAACCGGCCGGTGATGCTCGACTTCCGCAGCCTGCGCTTTCCCGGTCTGATCAGCGCCTACACCACGCCCTCCGGCGGCACGACCGACTACGGCCCGGAGATGCTCCACGCCGCGGCCCAGGGCAAACCCTACGCCTGCTTCGTGCGCCCCGATAGCGTCCTGCCGTTCATGGCCATGCCCGACGCCGTGACCGCGCTGCTGCACCTGGCCGCCGCGCCGGCCGAGCAACTGACGCGCGCCGTCTACAACGTCACCAGCTTCAGCCTGTCGGCCGAGGACTTCCGCGATCACGTCCTGGCCGCTTTTCCCGACGCGCAGATCAGCTTCGAGCCGGACTTGCGGCGGCAGGGCATCGTCGATAGCTGGCCGGCCGAACTGGACGACTCGGCCGCCCGCCGCGATTGGGGCTGGGCCCCGGCCTACGACCTGCAACGCGCGTTCGACGAGTACCTTGTGCCCAACATCCGCCAGCGCTATCAGCAACGGGCGGCAGCCGCCCGCTAGGAGAATTCAATGGCCACCAACCGGGAGGGGCTGACGCGCTATGCGTGGCTGTCCATCCTCACCGCAATTCTGATCATCGTACTGAAGGTGTCGGCCTATCTGCTGACCGGCTCCATTGGCTTCCTGTCCGACGCGCTGGAATCGGGGGCCAACATCCTGGCGGCGATCTTCACTCTGGCGGCGCTGATCGTCGCCGCCCGGCCACCGGACAGCGAGCACACCTTCGGCCACAGCAAGGCCGAGTACCTATCGTCGGGCGCGGAGGGTTCGCTCATCCTCATCGCCGCGGTGGTGATCGCCGTGCAGGCCGTCCAGCGGCTGCTCAACCCGCAGCCGTTGGAGCAGGTCGGCCTGGGCGTCGCCGTCTCGGCCGTGGCCGCCGCGGCCAACTTCATCGTCGCTCAGGTGCTCATGCGCGCCGGCAAACGCCACCGCTCGGCGGCGCTGACGGCCGACGCCCACCATCTACTGACCGACGTGTGGACATCGCTGGGCGTCATCGTCGGCGTGTCCCTGGTAGGGCTGACCGGCCTGCTGTGGCTCGACCCGATCATCGGCCTGGTCGTGGCCGCGCAGATCGTCTACACCGGCCTGAAGCTCGTTCGCGTGGCCATCAACGGCCTGCTGGACGTCTCGCTGCCGGCCGACGAACTGGCCACGGTCGTGGGCATCCTGGAGGGGTATGCGCCGGAGGGCGTCGGCTACCACGCCCTGCGCACGCGCCAGGCGGGCGCGCAGCGCTTTGTGTCCTTCCACCTGCTTGTGCCCGGCTCGTGGAGCGTGCAGGAAGGGCACGAGATGCTGGAGCGGATCGAGCGCGACATTCGCCACAAGCTGGACCCGGTCAGCATCAACAGCCACCTGGAGCCGAGGGAGGACCCGGTTTCGCTGACCGACGAGGAGCTTTTCCGCGAGGACTAGGCCGCCGGGTGCAGGGCGCGGTAGAGGAACAACCCCGCCGCGCCGCCGGCCAGCACCAGCAGCAGCCCGGCCAGACTGCCCAGCCCGGCCAGCGCGCCCGCGCCGGGCATGCCCAGCACGTAGTAGTTATAGAGCAGCAGCCCGCCGGCCAGTCCCCACAGTAGCCGGCCCACGCGCTGCGTCAATGGCGGCGGCGCCGTCCGGTCGAGCACGAAGGCGGCCGCCGCGACGGCCAGCAGCCCGCCGAGCACGCCCAGCAGCGCGCGCGCCTCGGACAGACC
>JAIBAS010000122.1 GCA_019695075.1 Promineifilum sp.
ACGCCGGGCGCCCATTGGCTACTACTTGGGCCGTTACTCGTGCTTGGGGGCCTTAACAACCGCAACAACCGGGCGCGCGGCCGTTGAACTCACCCCGCGACTACTGGGGCTTATTGGGGATAGACGGCTTGGACTTCCGCTCTGAAGAGGTCACCTCCATGGTGTTGCAGTATCGTGTGTGTGTGCGTGTATGATAATAGAGTTTTGCGTTTAGCACAAGTGTTCTATTTTGTTGGGGCTATATATGGGGGTAGCACATTTGGGTACGGGTCCGGCCCCGCGCGCTTTTGGAATTTGAAACGCGCGGGATTCGTTGTCAATGTGGCTCCAGGACGGGTGGCCGGCAGTTGTGCATCGAAGCGAACACACTCCGCTAAGGACTAGTGTATCCCTAGCGGAATGTGTTGTTGTGTTGGTCACTTCTGCTGAATATTAGACCAACCTTAGTTTAGCGTCTCCAGTCGCTTGCGACCTCATTCCCTCCTCGCAACTATTCTGACCCGGAATAGCCGAACCTCTCTATCTATGTCACCTTCCCTGACATTCCAAAAGATGAATTTGTCCTTCTCAAATCCAACTTCACCTCGGCAAGTGCCGCTTCCGCCGCATGACCACAAGCGCCATAGCTAGCGGCAAGGCCGCACCGCTACACAGTCCCAACCGTGGCCGGGCTTCTGGTTCTGGAGTTGCTGGAGTTGCTGTCGAAGGTGGTTGAACCGGAGGCGTTGATACGTCACTCTGGTCTATCACCTGCTGAGCAATGTCAATAGGATGCGTCATCTCCCCACCATCGCCATTCAGCACAAACCCCGCCCAAAAGTAGGGGTGTGTAAATTGGGAGTGCTGAGCACGCAGATCGATCTGGGCCTGGCGCAATGCCTCCGCCTCTCCCCAGCCCTCTTTCAGGTAGGTATAGAAGCTGGTCATAAGTATCGACGTGGCCTGATCATTGACGTTCCAGAGGCTGGCGATGACCGTCGGCGCGCCGGCAAAGAGGAAGGCACGGTTGAGGGCCACGATGTCGTCGCCGGGGCTAACGTCGCCGGGGCTATCCTCGCCAACGGTCGTTTCACAGGCGCTGAGGACGACGAGATCGGTGTCCGCCAGATTGAGGCCGTAGACCTCGTCGACGTGGAGTAACCCGTCGTTCGTGCCGTCGGCGGCCAGGTTCAGCGCGCTCTGCAAGGGGGCCGCGGCGTTTAGAATGGCGTGCGACGCAATGTGAAGGATGCCATAATGGCCGGCCTGGGCGTGGACGGTGCTCTCGGTGGCCTCTGTGCCGATGTAGGCGGTGTCACCATAGAGCGCCGCGATCGCTTCTGCTTCCGCCTCGGCCGCCGGCAATCCAACCATGTCGACCGAGCCGAAGGGATTGCCCAGCACAAGCGGCGTGCCGCGCTCCGACTTGCTTTCTTGCAGCAACGGCAAGACGCTGGCCG
The DNA here is from genome assembly GCA_019695075.1 of Promineifilum sp. Classification (GTDB taxonomy): domain Bacteria; phylum Chloroflexota; class Anaerolineae; order Promineifilales; family Promineifilaceae; genus Promineifilum. Next base: position 1,440 of record JAIBAS010000122.1, read on the forward strand.
ACGGCAGGTTGGCGATCACAAAGCGCTCCCCCAGGTAGCGCTCACCGTCGGTCAGTGCGGCAAAGGGGACGTAGTGCAACACCCCATGCGGAACAATGATGAGCCGGCTCGTCTGTAGCTGCGCCTCGAAGGGGGCGACGAGCCAGGCATAGAGCTGCCGGAGGGAGTCGGGGTGTGGGTTGGCCAGGTCAATCTCTCGGGAGAGCGTTAGCTGATCGGCCAGTTGTTCTTCTCCTACCGATAACTCTACTGCCTTAAAGCCTTCTTTAGTAAGAACGAAGGCGACGGCATATTCTTCGTCCTCAGGGCCAGGATAGAGAAAATAAGAGATGAGCGTGGTGTCGACCGGCAGCAGATTTTGTAATTCAGTTACGTCGAGGACGTAGTCAAGGCCCCGACCCGGGATGAGCGAGCTTAGTATGTCCTGCCGGGCAGCGATCTCGTCCAGCACGGTCTCATAGTCCGCCTGGGCCGCGGCTAAGTCGGCTTCCAGGTCGGCAACCAACCCATCGTCCACTGTTGCTTGTCCGCGGGCGCGCGCTAAGGCATCGGCGATGGCTTGGCGCCTCTGGTAGGCCTCTTGTTCACGCTCAATGAGCTGTGCCATCTCGCTGTCGTCCGGTTGTATGTAGCCTGTGGCCAATGAGTCCAGGAACGAACGGGCGCGGGCGCGTTCGCTTGTGAAGAAGGCTTCAGCCGCTTGGCCACTATTGAGATAGAGATCAATGGCTTGGAAGTATAAGTAATCGTACTGGGCCACAAACCCCGTGCGCGCTTGTTCGTTCCCGGCGGTGGTTCTTAGTGACTCAACTAGTGGCATTGCTGCCTCGTACATGGCCGATGCCTCGTGGGAATGATCCTGTAACTGGTAGAGCAGGCCAATATGGCTGAGCACAGTTGCTTCTCCAGCTACGTCTCCAATTTCGCGCTCGATTGCTAGCGCTGCTTCGTAGTGGCTTAGGGCAGTCTCATAACGCTCCTGTCTCAGATAGACGCCACCCAAGCCATACCGCAGATTGCTTTCATACGCTCGGCTGCCAATTTCAAGTGCAATAGTTAACCCTGTCTCATATTGCACTAGGGCCTCCTCCAAACGCCCAGCTAAGTCAAATAGTGCCCCCATGGCATACCGGGCCTCCATCTCACCTTCCAAATCGGCAATCTCATGTGCAATTGCCAAAGCTTCCTCGTAGTGCGCCAAGGCCGCCTCATAGAGTCCTTTTTTGTAGTGAAGTCGACCAATGTTAGTAAGCATTGCCATCTCAGCTTCTCGATCGCTTAATTCACGAGCTTTTTCAAGGGATGCCTGATATTTGATCTGGGCTTCCTCAAGACGTCCTTGCGCGGAATAGATTACACCCATGCCTCCAAGCGCCTTACCTTCAATGTCCCGATAGCCGTTTTCGCGCGCGAGGCTTGCCACTGTCTCGTACTGTCTTAAGGCTTCCTCGTAGTGACCTAGCCGATAGTAAACGAAGCCGATATTGTACAGAGCTGAGCATTCAGCCCTCCGGTTGCCCACCTCACGTGCAATGCTTAGGGCTTCTTCATATTGCAACAAGGCTGCCTCGTATCGCCCTTGCGAGACATATACAGAACCCTTGGAGTTTAGCGTGACTTCAGAATCCATACCCAACTCGCGCTTAATTGCTAACGCTGCCTCGTACCGTTCTAGGGCATCTTCATAGCGTCCCTGTGCCGCATAGATACCGCCAATGTTGTGTATAACAATAGCTACATTAGGTCGATCTCCAATTTCACGGGAGATCTCAAGCGCCGCTTCATACTGAAGCAGGGCCTCTTCGTAGCGCTGTTCATCCCGGTAAAGCGCACCTAAATTGTTCAGTGTTCTGGCTTGCCCACTTCGATCATCAGCCTCGCGAGCGATAGCTAACGCTTGTTCATAATATGTAACTGCTTCTTCGAGGTGGCCTTGTTGCTTATAGACCGCGCCTATATTGTTAAGCGTCCTGCCCTCCATTAGATGGGTTCCCGCCTCGCGTATGATGACCAGCGCTGCCTCAAACTGCGCTAAGGCGTCATCCAAACGCCCTTGTTCGAGGTAGGCGCTGCCGATGTTGTAAAGTGAATTACCCTCGATCTGGCGATCACCAATCTCACGGGCAATAGTCAATGCAGCCTCGTAGCTGGCTATAGCCGCCAGGTAGTCCCCTGCATCCTGACGTATATGGCCTATGTTGCTTAGGCTCTTCATCTCAGTGCTTCGCTCGCCTATCTTACGTGCGATAGCTAAGGCCGTTTCGAACTGTAGTAGCGCCATCTCATAAAGGCCCTGGTCTTCATACACGACACCTATATAGTAAAGCGTATTGGCTTCAGCTACTTTGTCGCCTAATCCACGATAACAGGTCAGGGCTTTCTGGAAGTATTGGAGACTGTCTTCATACTTATACTCCTGATAGAAATTGTGTCCGCTGTCATAGTTTGCGACGCATACGTCATTCTGTGTTAGCGTGATCTTGTGGCTTTCAGAAACAGCCACGCCATCGGCCCGTAGAAGGAAATTGCGTTCACAACCGACAAGCAATATGTCATAGCTACTGGGTGCGACGTGGAAGGCCCATTGCGTTTGACTGAGTATAGGTTCTGTTCGATCGACCCAATTATCGCCCCACGTACTTGAACCCACGGGTGAGATATAAACGACACAAATTGGCTCGTCCGACTCATTGCCAATCGTAATCGTCGCGTCGCTCTGCCGACCCGGAGCCGCGCCATAGGTAGCTGCGCCAGGCCTGAGCAGGATGACGAACACCGCCAAGCTGAGGCCGAGTCGCGCCCAGCCTAAGGCCCTGGTGTTGCTGTGGGACATACCCGTGGCGGGTTCGTGGGCATCCATGTCATCACCTCATCACGTCGTTCAAGATCGCCGAGGGCCTCATACCTGGCCGCTGCTTGCCGGAGCCGTTCGGGCGCGGCCCGGCGTTCCTCGCACTGGCCCAGGTTTAGCAGTTGTCCAAGTTCGGCCAGAGCCGCGGCCTGACCGGGTATGTCCTCTGTACTTGCGGCCAGATCAAGGGCCTTCTCATAGGCCGCGCGTGCCTCATGGCGCAGATCAATATCACGGTATAGATCCCCGAGAAGCTGGTAGAGCGCCGGCGACTGAACCTCTTGCTGCAACAGTTGCTCGACCTGCTGAATCGCGTCGGCTATCAGGGCCAAGCCCCCCAAGTTCTGAGACCGGTAAATGTGGGCCAGGGCCAGCGACCGCGCTTCATCCGGCAAACTCAGGGCATCGACGCGGCCCACGAGCGCCGCCACCCGCGCCATCTCCTCGCCGGTCAGCAGCCGGAAGCCGAGTAACGGCGTAGTTTCGTCCTCGGAGAACTGGCCGTCAACCGTCTTGACCACGAAGCTATACACCATTCCAGACACCAAGGGCGGGCCGGAATATTGGACTTCGGTTCCTGTCACCGTCTGTTCCCAGATGACACGCCGGTCATTACTTTGCAGCCGCACCGTATAGCTGGTTGCGTTGGCGACCGATTGCCAGCGCAGCAGGGGCCGCGGCGTCATGATGTTGGTGCGGCGGGGTGACAGGCTATAGGGAACCTCGGCCGTGACGTTGCGGGCCGGCCCCAGTCGCACCCCATTGTCGCGGACGAGATCGGGCCTCCCTGGGGGCGAACAGCCATTGCTGACCCCCTGCGGCCCACCGGTCGGCACGGCCCAGGAAGACAAGTCATCACACAGCACGGTAGCCGTTGCGCCCGCAGCCAATTGCAGCAAGTCGCCTCGATGGACAGTCGCCGCCAGCGAGATCGGATGGTACTCCTTCCAGCTTGGCCGCATCAATTGTACGTCGCCGCCGACAACGAGGACGATGTTGCTATCGGAGCCATAGGCAGTATCCGGCGCGGACGTTGGTGCGGGGACGGCCAGGGTAGCCACGGGGTCTGGTTGAGGTTGACAAGCGGCAAGGGCCGTGGCTGCAATCACATACAACCCGAACGTGAACAGGAAACGCATCCGTCCCAACGACATGGCTGGCCTCTTACTCTGCCGCTTGCAGCTTCTCTTGCGCCAAAAGACGCCACCGCACTTCTTCGGGAAACGCGCTACCGGTTAGCCGAACGCACTCATTCCAGCCGTCAGTCGCTTCACCTTGCCGCCCCAGGCCTTCAAGCGTGATGGCCAGCAGGCAATTGGCGGCGGGGTGTTCCGGTTCCAGGGCCAGCACGCTCTGTAGAAGAGGCAAAGCGTTGCCAAAGGCATCCTGTTCAACCCAGGCCCAGGCCAGGTTCTTCGACATTTGAACCTGTGTCGCCTGGTCTTCGGCGCTCCGGCCTTGCAGAAGGGTCACAGCTTCAGCCGGCCTACCCATCAAGATCAGGAGCCGAGCGGCGTTGTTGTAGGCGGTATCGAGGCCGCCTTTGGCCGCGTATTGATATTCGGCCAGCGCAGCTTCGTAGTCGAGCATATCTTCGTGCAGCAGGCCTAAGTTGTAGTGGGCCTGGGAATATTCGGGCTGCAGGAGGATGGCCCGCTCCAAGGAGTGCTGGGCCGTCAGCATTTCGCCGGCTGCCCGCCTTTCACTGCCCCGATTGTTGAAGAGTTGGGCCACTGCTGGGAGGGCGTTATACGACAGAAGCATAAGGCCCACGAAGCCGATGGCGATGGCCAGACGTCCATAAGCCCACCAGTAAGCGGGCAGGCGCTTGAATATTCGGGCCAGCAGCGCCTGACCGGTCTTAGTCAGCGCCCCCCCGACGACCACCAGGGCAATGAGCGCCTGGATGGCGATCCAGTACCAACTCAACCCATCAGGCCCGCCCGTCAGAAACCGGCGCGCCATTTCAGCCAACAGGGCCAGCCCCACCGCAAAGAGTAGAATCGCCAGACCATCCCAAACCCAGTTCCAGTCGTGCCATTGAGCGTGGGACGCCTCCTGATCGAGATACCACCACCACGATTCGGTTCCCGGCGCGAGCGTTCTGCGCCACCTCCGTAGCTTCTGGCGGTGCGGTGACCGGCTTACCAGTTCATAAAGTTCCGAATCCAGTTGAACGATTTGCTCGACCGTTGCCGGCGCATCCCTACGCCCGTCGGTTAATTGCCTATGCACCGCGTCTCTTACAATGAGTGTGGCCAGCAGCCGGTCTGCGGCCTGATCGCTCGTGGCCAGGCGCAGCTCGCCGACAGTGCGTTGGTAATCCTGAACATGGGCAGGTGTAGCTCCTCCTACTTCTGGCATGACGCCCCCCTCATACAATCCGCGCTGTGCTGCCCTTCACTGTTCTCTTGCGGGCTCCTAATAGCCTTCTCGAACAGCCAACCACGCTTCCCGCATCAGCGCCACGGCCGTCACCACGTCATCCGGCTGCGTATACCGCCCTAAGCTGACCCGCACCGTCCCAAACGCTGCCTCGCGGCTAACCCCCATCGCCTGCAACACGTGCGACGGCTCGACAGCCCCTGAGGTACACGCTGAACCCGTGCCCAGCATCAGGTCGGGCAAGTTGAGTAGCAGTGCATCGGCGTCAGTGTTGGGGAAGATCGCACTGCTCGTGTTGGGCAGGCGCGGTGCGGCGCGGCCGTTGATCGCCAGCTTAAGAACATGGTTGACCAGCAGCTCCTCAAGCTGGTCGCGCAGGCCCGCCAACCGCGCGCCCTCTTCGGGCAGAGCTACCTGGGCCAGCGCACACGCCTGACCGAAGCCGACAATCCCCGGCACGTTCGACGTGCCCGGCCGCAGGCCAGCCTCTTGCCCACCGCCCAGGCTTGCCGGCTGTAGCGGCAATCGGCGCGGGCCACCGCGCACATAGAGCAGCCCGATCCCCTTGGGCCCATACAGCTTGTGGCCGCTGGCCGAGAGCAGGTCTACGTCCAACGCCGTCACATTCACCGCCACTTTGCCCACGGCCTGCGCGGCGTCGCAATGGACGAGCACGCCGTGGGCGTGGGCCAGGGCAGCGATGGCTGCCACCGGCTGGATTGTCCCGACCTCGTTATTGGCGGCCTGGATGGAGACGAGCAAGGTGTTGTCGTCGATGGCCTCGGCCGCCTCGGCCACGTCCACCACGCCGTCGCGGTCGACCGGAAGCACCACCACATCCCATCCCTCGCGCCCTAACCGACGGCAGGGCTCCAACACCGCCTTGTGCTCCACGGCTGTTGTGACGATGCGGCGACGGGGACTGGTGGGCAGACCGGAGTCCGCTCGGCGCGTCAGGCCGTCAATCACCAGGTTATTGCTCTCGGTCGCCCCGGCTGTAAAGACGATCTCGTGTGGCTGCGCACCGATCAAGTCAGCTACCCGCTCACGGGCTTCGTCAACCGCCCGCGCTGCCAACCGTCCCTGCCGGTGCAGCCCGTTGGCCGGGTTGCCGTAGACCTCGCTGAAGTAGGGCAGCATCGCCTGCAGCACGCGCGGATCAACCGGCGTCGTAGCGTTATAGTCGAGGTAGATGGGTACGCGGTCGGGCATAGAGGCCCCTCTCAGGCCGGCTCAATCTCGTAGCGGAGCTGACTGTCAAACTGGCGGTACTCGCCATCTAGCAACTGGAGTTGTTCCCAGATGTTCTGGCGCAGCATCTTGCCCGGCCGCACGCAGTAGAAATCGAACTGCTCGTCGGTGATTTCACCGTGGGGAAAGAGCAACTTCATCATCCCGCTGGCGATCATGCGTACCGCGTCCTCATTGCGCTTATAGATGTTGTTGCCGACGAGGCGCACCCGTCGCGAAACGAGTTGATCGATATCCAGGTCATCGCGTAGAGCCACCAGCGCATCGCCAAAGAAATCGGACTTGAGGCCGACACCGTGGGCAAAGCTATTGCCGCTCAACTTGCGTACCTGCCAGCCCGGGATGAGCGCCCGGAGCCGGTCGAGGAACGCGGTCTCTTGCATGAACTGGGGCAGTTCCTGAACAACCGGCTCCAGCACCGGGCGTTGACGACTATCGAGCAGGATGTTGGCCAGCATGACCAGCCCGGCATCGCTCGGCGTCTCATTGCGGCCGCCGCGCGTTAGCCGGTTGTTGGCCATGAAACCCTTCAGGCCGCCGATGATTTCCCCCGGCTGGTCGAAGCGCAAAGTTTGCACCTCATCCAGTACCACCACCGCAAAGCGCGCCAGCAGGCCCCATTGGTCGGTGGCATTGTTGACGAATAGCACCGCCGGCGAGACGTTGCCGCCGCTGACCAGCCGCACGCGCGGGCTGATATTCTCGTAGATGTAGCTCTTGCCCGTCCCCTTGGGGGCTAGCTCCAGCATGTGCATGTTCTTCTGCACCAGGGGCAGCAGGCGGTAAAGCAACAGCAGGTGCTCCTCCTCGGTAAAGGCGGCCGGGTCGTAGCCCATCGAGATCATCATCAGGTTGCGCCACTCGTCCAGCGAAAACTGCCGTCGGGCATCCTTGAAGAGTTTCAGGTTCAGCGACGCCTGCATCGGCCGGAAGCTGGCCAGCGACACCCCTTCCGGCGAGTTCACCAGCTCAACCACCCCCCACATGCCGTGTTTCAGCAGGTCGGGGAACTGCTCCACCAGGCTATCGCTCACAAAGGCGTCGCCGATGCCCAGTAGAGGCAGCTTGGCCATGCGCTCCTGCCGCTTGCGCGAGAGGACGACCTCAACCTGGACGTTGGTCAGCAGCTTTATTACTTCGCCGGCCAGGAGGCGGTGTTTGATGAGGTTGTTGTCGCCGGGGCCGGGGATGAAGCGGCCCACCCAGCGCGCGAGCTTGTCCGACTCCTCGGCGGTGAGCGCCCCACGGCCGGGCACGATGCTGTCCAGCACCCATTCGCCCACGTAGGCCGGCACGCCCCGCTTTTGCAACTGGCTCATCGGCAGCCGACGCTTGTCAATGGCCATGTTGCCGAAGACGGCCAACACTTTCTCATCCAGGGCTGCGGCCATTTCATCTGTCAGCGGCACGTTCTCGGTCACGATGTTGGCGGTCATACCAGATCCTCCAGGATGTTGTCGCGGCCGTACATCTCTTCGCTGTCCAGTTCGAGGCTAACGGACACGTCAAACCGCTTGCCGGACGTCAGATGGAACACCGCCTCAGCCGTCAGTTCGTCCACTTCGGCCGGCGTTGGCCACGGATCGATGTCGAGCATCGCCTGGGCTTGCGACCGTGGCGCGATAGTCAGGTTGATCTCCATCAGTTGTGCCGCGCCCTTCGGTCGACGCAGGTCTATCCAGGTCAGTGTCACGCTTACGTCACTCGGGTTGAGCACCTGCACGGTCGCCTGGCCCGGGCGGCCGGCAACACTCCGGCCACGAATAGTGACACCGATCTCCGGTGTCTGCCAGTCGCGCTCCAGCACCCACCAGGGCACGATGATCTCTTCGGGCGAAATGCCGCCGTGTGGATATGCCTCGCCACCGGACTTATTGTCGTTGGTCTTGAACATGTGGGCGCCAAGGATGACCGCCACCTCGCCAACCTCCTCCGGCAGCCCAAACCGCTCGCCATGGAGGAAAGCTACATCCCCTTCGACAAGCAGTCCACTGGCGTCGAACGTGTGCTGCCGCCCGCCCCACGCCGCACGGCCGTGGGCAGTCATGCCCGGCGGAATGGGGATAGTTCGCGGCACGCGGTCGAACAAGCGACCGTGGTCGGTAGTCAGTACGACCCGCAAGGGCACATCGGCCGGTACGTCACGCACGATCCGGGCGATTTCCGTGGCGATCCGGTGCAATGTCGCCTCTACAGCGATGAGCAACGAGGCGTCTGCATTATGCCCGTGGTAGGTGCGGTCGGGATCCATGACGCGCCAGAAGAGGACCTTACCGGGGGCCAGATGTTTGAGAGGGTCTTCTCGTTCCGGCAAGACCTCGGCCCTGGTGGGCTGATGTACAGCGGCGGTCGGGGCCAGGCCGGTTAGTACCGGCGGTTTGGCGAACTCGGTGACGGTCGGCAGAGTGGAGAAGACCCAGCGCGTTTCTACCAATTGCAGCCGCGGGGCGCGGTCTTCCAGCTTTTGGCGCAGGTGCAGCGCGTCCTCCGCGTGAAGGCCGTCGAGGATAATCACCAACGTGCTTGCCTGGTCGTCGGGCCGGTGGGGGAGGGGCTGGCGAAAGCTCAAGTGCTCACGCAAAGGCCCACCCGACAGAGCCTGGGGATAGTGGGCTAGATACCAGTCGGCGAAGCGTCGGATGATAGCTGTGGCCAGCGCGATGTCGTCCTCCTGGCCATAGTCGGTCTGCCAGCGCCGGTAGGGCAGGTAGGCCGCCTCGAACCAGTGCAGTAGCTCCGGGGTCGCTTCGGGCGGCCAGGCGGGGCGTGGCGGCGGGGCATAGCGAGCCAGTTCGCGTGCCCTGGCAGGGTCCAGGAGGGGAGCCAACAGCTTAAAGCGCGCCTGGGTGAGGTGCTCGCGGTGTTGGAGCAGATACTCAGCCGTTTCCTCGGCCGCCACGCGCAGCAGCCGGCGGGGCACAAGCCGGCGCGCCAGGTCATCGAAGAATGCCCCTTCGGTCTCGATGATGCGCGTGCGCCATGCCTGGCGCGCGTCATGGACAAGACCGGTGGGAATCTCCTCGGGAAACTCGCCGAGATCGTTCACCCGCGGTTGCGGATTGATCCCTAGCCAGTCGGCAAGTAAAGCCCGCGCGGCGTTGTGATCGACCGCCTCATAGAGCCTGCGTTCCGGTTCGATGCTGGCGTTGCGCCACGCTTCGCACAAGGGGGCGAAGGTCACCTGCATGGCCGGCGTCGGCTGCTCCAGGTAGAGCCAACGCAGCCACGCGGCGGCATGGTTGCGCGTCGGCGTCTCGCTCCACGGCCCTTGTGGGTAGAGCGTCTCCAGCACGCGGCGGGGAGTCAGTCCCGGCTCCTGAGTGATTCGTCGCTCACCCCCCAGGTAGTCGAGCAGCTCCCGGGCGTGCTCCGTCGTCAGGCCGGGAATGACCCGCTGCAGCGCCCGGATGGGTGAGTGGGTCTCCATCACCGGCAGGCCACGGCCGCGATAAAACGCGCCGGCCCACTCGCACAGCCGCTCACCCCGAACGAGGAGCCGCGGTTCATCGAGCGCGCAGCGCAGGAAGTCGGCTTCGCATTCGACAACAGCCGCGCCTTCGGGCGTGTCGGCGTCACCCAACCTGTCGAGCCAGACCATCGCGTCGGTCATGACTGCGGCTCCTGCATCAGTTGTTGCAGCCGGGCGATGCAGCTCTGGCGCAATTGTGGGTCGCCTATCTTGCGGAACTGGCGCTCGATCTGGGCAACGACATCCTGTTCGATCTGACGTTCGGCCTGCAAACTCAGTTGCTGGATGCGGCTGCGCTGATCGTTCGTCAGGAACGGCGGCGCGACCTGCAACTTCTCCAACAAACGCACCGGGTTGCCGTTGCTGCGGGCCTCGACTTCAATCTGCTGGAACCAGTCGGCGGCTGTTTTGCGCTTGGCGGCTACCTGACTTTCCACCCGTTGGCGCGCGTCCGCCAACATCTGCTGTTGCTGCTCGCCCATCCAGGGTTTGCCGTCTGCTTCCAGCTCGTCTATGGTCGCCAGCAGGCGCGTGGCGTCCTCCGGTCCGCGTAGGTTCGGGATGGCCCCCCTCAAATCGTGCAGACGCAATAGAAACGAGCCATAGCGGTCGATCAGGCTGGTGGCCGCCTGGATTTGCTCGGCCGCTGGGGTACCTTCATAGCGGTCGCCGATGCGAATGACCCGCTCCAGGAGGCCACGAAGGGATTTTTGGTCCGGGGTGTTGAGGATCTGGGCGGGCAGTGTGCGAGCCTCCTGCTCCAGCCGGGCAATCTCGGCTGTCGTCTGCGCCACCTTCTTGTCGCGCAGGGCCATTGTGCTCTCGCTGAAACCCTCCAGCCCGTGCAATGTATCGCGTTGGGCGTAGAGCGCGGCGAGGGGGACATCAATGCGCATAAGGGCGATCATGTCCCGGGTCGGCTGTTCCTGCATGATTGCCCGCAGCGCCTTCTCTCGCTCGTCCAGCCGCAACAATGCCTCGTCCAAGGTCTTGAGCGGCTCAGTCAGTCCCGCCTCACTCAGGGCTTTGCGACTCTCCTGTAGCTGCCGCAGGTGCCACTGATAGGCGTTGAGATCGTCCAGGGCGCTGTACTCGGCGGCCAGGCGGTGCACCTGGCGGTCGATGGCCTCGTCCATGGTGGTTTGCAGCGCGGCCGGCGGCGGCGCCTGAGGCTGCACCATCTCGACCGGCTCCAGCGCGCCCACTTTGCGGCGCAACTCCAACAGGCGTCGCAGGTCGGCGGTGGGCATTGCCTTGCTGATGGCCGCCGCGTCATTGTCATATTTATGCGCCGCGTCGAGCGCCTGCTGTAACTGTTTGACCGCGCCGGCCACTTCGTCACGCAAGCGGGCGTCCATTCGCTCGTCTTCGGCCACGCCGCGCAGCTCCTCCAGGTGATTCAGGGCTTGCTGCTGGTCCAGGGGGCGACCGCGCAGTCCGGCGAGCAGACTGCGGACGGCCTGTTCGTTCTCTGACGGGTCGCGGCGCTCAAGGGTGATCTTGTTGTCGTAAACTTGTTTAAAGAACTCTTTGGCGCTGCGGGTCAGGGCGTCGTTGAAGACGCTGACCTTTACCAAGCGGCCGACCTGGCTGACGCGCACGTCGCTGCCGTAATAACCAACCCAGCCGGCAAAGAGCAGCAAGGCCGTGTTATAGTCGAAGCCAAAGGGCGGGGCCAGCAGGATGGACAGGACTGTGCTGAGCCGGCTGCCCGGCGTGCCCGGTTCAAATGCCTTGTCGAGGGTGTCCCACGCCCGGCGCAAGCCCGGCGCCGGCGGTGGCTGCAAGCTATAGTCGCTTTGCAGCAGCTTCCAGCCCGCGCGGAGATAGTTGCCATAGACGTCGCGCATCATGGCCGCGTCGCCGCCGACAGCCAGGTCCGGCAGGCTGCGCGAGCGGCCGTTGATTAAATGGGTGGCGATTTTGGTGACCGCCCCCTTGAGCTTGCCACCACCCTGAGCCGCGGCGCGGTAGCGCGTGTCGAATACCGGCGGCCGGAACGGATAGGCCCACTCGTAGCTCTCGCGCAACAGGGACTTCAGCGGAATTCGTGGAGCGACCTGCACGCGCGTCCGGTAGGTATTGGGCACGACGTAGCTCGACGTGTCGCGCACCACGTCGAACGGCTGGGCGCTGTCGCCGCGAACGGCGGTCAGACCGGCCAACAGGTCCGCTTGCGAGCCGGCTTGGGCATGCTTCAGCATTTCCGGGCCGGCTTCTTCGCGCTCGGAGTTGCTGAACTTTTCCATGGCCCGCAGGCGCTGGAAGGCGTTGATCACCCGCTCCTGCGGTCGATCGGGCAGCACCACCACCACCGGCACCGGAAAGTCGCCCGGAAATGCTTCGTCGACAACACGCTGGGCGGTTTGCTGGAACTGCTCCAGTTCCTCGTCGGTGCGCGCCAAAAGCCAGAAGACGTAGCTGCGGAAACCCTCCAGTATCTCGCCGCGCGGGCCATAGTGGTTGCTGCCGACTTGTTGGCGCAGCGCTTCGGCGGTGAAACCCTCGGCCGTTACTAGTGCTTCCCCGGCCGCCCAGTCGTCGGCGTGGCCCCACTCGACCTGGATAGGCTTGCTGCCGAAGACGAGGTTAGGAATCTTCTCCCGCAGCATGGCGTTAAGCGCCTGGAGCGCGGCCGTGTCGTAGCCCAGCTGCTCGATTTTCTCACGAATCTTCTTCTCCAGGGTCTGGGGGTTGGCCGTTACGGGGAAGAGGCTATAGGTCTTGCGGTCAGGGTTCCAGAGGATGACGTTGCGCTCCGATAGCGCCCGCAGCTCCCGCTTGGTCTCATCTTCGCTGAGACCGGCGCATTGGGCCAGGAAGGCGCGCTGGTCTTCGCTCAGGCGGACCGTGACGCCGGCCAGTTGTTGCAGCAACAGCGCCTTGAGCAGCGCTTGCTCGCCGGGCGAGGCGTCGGGGCCAGCAGCCGTCAGCGCCGTTCGATAGGCGGTGTAGTCGGCGCTGGAGAAGCGGGCTTCAAAGTAGTCGATCAGATCGACCGGCAAAACCCAGTTCGGCCGCCCGTCAACGACCGCCGGCTGGGACTGCTTCTCTTGCAGGTACTCGCGTACGAAGCCGAGCATCGTCCGCGCGCTGCCGGCGTCGGAGGTCGTGCCCAGGGTCATGTTGCACAGTAGATAAGTCGTGATCGGGTGCAGGGGGAAGCAGCCCTTGGTGACCTTCTCCTGGAAAGTCTGCGTAGACCAGCGCAACGTTTCGCGGTAGCGCCGGCTGAAACGGTCGAAGGCGACGTCGCTGGCGTTGAAGAGCCTGCCTCTGACTACCGGCGGCTCGACGAATTGGTCCCAGGCCCCCTTGCGCTGGGTCAGATAGGCATCAATGACGCTTTCCAGCAGGGTTGAGAGTTGCCGCTTGCCCTCCAAGCGAGTAAGGGCTTTCTTCAGGCTAGCGCGGCCGCTGTGGTTCAGGCTGTGGAGGTTATCGGCCGTCGTGTCCGGGTCGGCCTGGGCGAAGGCCAGGAAGACGGCCCGGCCGCGCAGGTTGTCGATGCCGTTGAGCAGGTCTTGTAGCTCAGCGGGGGCGGTGCGGTGACCGTAGCGTTCGACGTAGAGGCTAAACTCGTCGAAGAGGACGAGGATACCGCCCAACAGCCCCTGGCCCACCACCTCGTCGGCCGCCCAGCGCAGGGCCTCGGCCAGGGCCACCTCGCTCAACGCCGGCTTCATGCCCTTGGCGGCTTCGAGCGCGCCGACGGTCTCGTCGAACACGTCCTTGCGCGTCTCGATGTCCAACCGCAGCAGGGCCAGGTCGCGGTTGCGTTGGGCCAGCCATTCGTTGGCCCGGGCCGCTTCCTGGGGCGAAAGCGCGGCCAGCAAGCGCATGGCCTCCTGATACCAGAAGGGGGGTTTGATGCCGCGCGTGGCCTCGTGCTCGGCCAGCCCGCGCGATAGGCCCAGCAGGAACTGGGCGTGGAGGCTCTGCGGCACGTCGCCGCGCAGCCGGATGAGCAGGAACTCGCCCCGGTTCTTCTTGAACTCCTGGTAGCGCGTGGCCCCAGCGGGGTCGTCAATGGCCGCGGCGATTTTGGGGTAGAGCACCCCCAACTCCGGCGAATCGACCGCCCGGCCAAAGTAATTGGCCAGGGCCAGCGCCAGGTGGCTTTTGCCGTGGCCGTAGTTGGCGATGAGGCACAGGCGGTTGATGTTGCGTTCGTTCAGGTAGATGTCGACCAGTTCCTTCAGCAGGCCCACGGCGGAGATGTCGCGGGTCAGGCTGAGGCTGCGCGCCGGGATGGCCGAACTGAACAGGTAGCTGTGCAACAGGGCTAGGTTCTGTTCGGGCCGGTCGTAGGCATCGAGTTGAACGTCGCTGCGGAATTCGGCTTTGTCGTCGAGGGTGACGAGTTCGGCGATCTTCATGACAAGGTCTCCAGTGGGCAGGGCTACCCGGCCAGCCGTCCGTCACGCCGCCACTGGTCGAGGGCGCTGTCGGGGGGCAGCAGGGCCTCGGCCGTGCGGGGAACGGTCAGCAGCAGGGCGCGGCGGTGGGGAAACCCGTGATAGAGGGTGTCCCATAAGGCGTCGCGCGCCTGGTGGGGCAGGCGCGCAACGAGCAGATCGAGGTTGTAGATCAGGGCGCAGTCGGTGCGGTGCGGCCCGGTGGCGATGGCGTCGAGGGCGGCGACGATACGGTCGGGGTCGAGGCCGACGAAGCGGCTGTCGGGGGCGAGAGCGTCGAGAATTGGGCGGCGGGCGTCGGCCGCGTCGAGGCCCAGGCGTGCGGCGGCATCAGCCTCGTGCCCGACCACGTCCGGCGGAGCCAGCCACAGCGCCGTGCGCACCCGGAAGCGGGGGCCGCGCAACAGCGCGACAACCTCATGAATCGTGGCTGTCGGGGGCATAGAGCTTCTCCAGCAGCGGCGCGGGGTCGCTGTGGCGCAGGACGACCTGGTAGGGTGGGGCGAGGCGATAGACCTCGACGTAGCCTTCGTCGGCCAGTTGTTGCAGGTAGCGGTTGATGCGGCCGCCGCCGATCAGGAAGATGTCGCTCAGCGCGCCGGGGGCCGAGAGGTCGTCGAGGTTGATCGTCAGCCGGTTCTCGCCATAAGTTGCCCGCCAGTAGTCGAGCAGCGCCAGGCCGAAGACCCAGACAGAGGGGGGATCGGGTTCCTGGACGAGGTAGCGGTTCTGGTCAGTTGGCTGCAGGACGCTGAGTCTGGCTAGTCCGTCAGGGTTCAAATAGCTGCTCAAGAACGCGGTCTTGGTGCTTTCAATTGTTGAAGTGGCTATTTCCTTGCCCTTAAGTTCCTGCATGACCGAGGATATTTCAGCCATAACCTCATCAGAGCTAAACTCGTCGCCAATTCGGAAGAATCGCGTCACTAGTCTGTGCCAGAACAAGTGGCCTGGGCCATGAGGCGCACTCAAGTGATAATGCACTAACCATTGGTTCGCATCTGTTTCAAGTAACGGATCACGAGTGAGAACTTGGTGCCCAAATTGTGACAGGTGATATCTGCTGTCAAGGAGGCCACCGCCGAATGCATAGTCGGACACGGATAAAACTTGTCGTGTGCCCAACTGCGTAGTCTCTCGTAACAAGACTTTTCGCCTGGGGCCTGGGCTTAAATCTACCGTGCTCGGAACGTTAGCAAACTCCCTGAGTACCTGAGCCATCATCAGGCGCGACAGAGGGAAGCTATCATGAAAAGCGATGTTAGTTAGTCTGTTTTTCTTAGGGGTCTTTGAGGTCTCTGCTTTCATCGAATGTTTTAGGTTCCAAGCAGGGAACTCAGAGTCAAGTATACGTGTGAGGAATACCCGTAAGTGACCCCTTGATGCAGCATCGGAGAACACATTCCATGCCTCGTCTGAGAGGTAAGCATAGTCGATGTTGTCGAGTATTCGTTTCTTTCCACCACCTGATGTGGTCAGTTTTGCATATGCCTCCTCACGGCTCGGTTTGACCCGGTGATGCCAGAAGGTGGACGAGCGCAGGTGAAAGTATGGTGGGCCGGGCTGACACCAATCATTGAGAGAGGAGTAGTGACGGAAGTTGCGCTCGAAACTTCGGATAAGGGTATCGTCAAAAGGGATTCGGTTGCTGTTGATAGCGCCTTCATCCAATTGGTCAATGACAGCAAGAAGCATGAGTAGCTTATGCGGGCGGGGATCTTCTCTACTGCCGCCGCGCCTGAGATTCATAATCTCTTCTTCTAGGACTCGAAGGGAATAGTTATCTACAGATGGCAGATCAGACATCCAACATCGCCCATGTCATCTTCGAACTGCATTGATAGCGCTTCAACCAATGTCTGTGAGGACTTTCGCTTTTGACGCTCAAGCATCTGTCGTCGTGCGTGCTCAGCCTTGACCTGTTCAACCCGCTCTGGGTCCATCAACCCCTTCAGCGACTCTCGTTGAGACCACGTGTAACCCTCGCCAGTTACAGTGTTTTCCTTGTCAGTTTCGAACTCGATAGCTTTTTGGTACAGGTCAGGATGATTTTCCAGAAGGCCTACCCACTCATTTCGCTGTTGGAAGAAGCAGAAATAACAGCCGGAGCGGGAACGCCAATCGTAGTATTTGGGAAGGCCGAGTCCGCTTTCTTCCAAAATACGGAAAACGTCCTCGCGGTTGATGTCGGCCTCAATGAAGGGATATAGAGCAGTGATGTTGGGCTTGGTCGAGATGTACCCCTTCCGGTGTTGTTCATCGGCACGGATCCCAATGTAATTGTAACAAGCGCCGCTTCCGACGAATCTTTCGAACGGCTCAATTTTTAGTTTGCGGGTGCACCACCGTGTGCGAGCATCAGGCAGTACGCCGTTATAGACCTTCAGATAGTGTTGAAAGGGCCGGTCAGGATTGAGGCGAACAATAGCTTGGCCTAAGTAGGCTTCCAACTTGTCTAAATACTCATAGGTTTCCGGTAATTCCTCACCCGTATCACAGAAGACGTATTCAAGGTTCGGCACCCGATCACGCATAAAAATCGCCAGCGCTGTACTGTCCTTCCCGCCGGACAGCGAGAGAATGTGGCGGATAGGCTGGTCGGTTGGCGGGCTGTGGTCATTCATCGCACGTGCTCCTCGTCGCGTGGCGCTTTCGCGCCTACTGTGCCATTGTTCTGTTGCAGAGAGTGCAACGCGGCGTCGATCACCGCCGGATCATCGTTGAATTGGGTCAGATAGTCGCGCAGCGCCGTGGCAATGGCTCGGCTGCGCGCCTGCTGCTCCGGCGTGAGGTCGGCGTGGGGCAGGTGGGTCAGCCGCGCCTCGCGATAGAGCCGGCCGACGGCCGCGG
>JAIBAS010000397.1 GCA_019695075.1 Promineifilum sp.
GCGAATGGCGGCGGTCGCCGCCGGCGTGGCCCACCACGAGCGCAGCACCCCGGCCGTGGCCGCGCGGATGTCGCCCGGCGAGACGGGGTCGATCAGCGTCGCCGCCGGCGGGCCAAAGAGAGCCACGCCGTGCTCGCGGACGATGTGGCGGTGGATGACCCAATCGCTGTGGTGGGTCGCCCATTTGAGAACTTCGTCCGGGCCGCGCTCCAGGTTGGGGAAGGTAGCGTCGGCCGGATTGTGGCGACGCAGGGCGGCCAGATGGATGTAGCTGCCCTCCAGTTCCGTGGCGAAGGGGCGTCCGCTGGCGGCGACGCGCCGGTGCATCGTCGCCAGGGCCGCGAACGTGTCCGGGGCGATGGGTCGGGCCACGGCGGCGAGAAAGTCCACGTCGCTGCTGGCCGGGTCAAAGTCGCCCAGGGCCAGGGAGCCGTCGAGGTAGAAGCCGGTCAGGTCGTTGCCCAGAATATCTTGGGCCTGGGTCAGCAGGTCGGCCAGCAGGGCGTTGACCGCCGGGTAGGGCGTCGGTTCGGCCACGTCAGGCTTGCCGCGTCACCCGCCGAGGGGGATGGCCACCAACACCAACAGCGCGCCGACGGCCATCACCAGCAAGCCCGTCTTCCAGCGACTCATGCCCGTATAGCGCCCCCACTCGTAGCCGGCGGCAAAGAGGACGATGAACGAAACGACGTTGGACAGGCGAATCGCCAGGGCGTAGTCGTGGCTAAAGACGAACAGCGGCAGGAATGATGGCGTCACGGCCAGCACCGCCACCAAAACCGACGCCAGCGCGCCGGTCAGGTCCT
Source organism: Promineifilum sp. (assembly GCA_019695075.1). GTDB lineage: Bacteria > Chloroflexota > Anaerolineae > Promineifilales > Promineifilaceae > Promineifilum. Next base: position 807 of record JAIBAS010000397.1, read on the forward strand.
CGCGCTTCAGGCCGACCGGGCGCGGACGGCTGTCGTGCAGGTGATCGAGGATATCGCGATAGAGGGTCTTGCGCTGGCCTTCGCCGGTGATCGGTTCGAGGATGAAGTCGAACTCGTCGGCCACGGCGGTGATGGCTTCCTCATCGGTCTGGGCGGCCTGGATGTGCCACAGCAGCCGGTAGCGCTCGCTGCGGCCGAGCACCTCGATCAGGACGTACATAATCCCGTCGATGATCCCCCAGGCCACCGTCGCCCCCAGCGCGGCCCAGATCAGATCATTGACGTATTCGGCCGTGACCGGCCGCCCGTCCATCATGAAGATGCGAAAGGCCAGCGTAAACGTCAGCAGGATGAGCACGCTGAAGATGACCTCGGCCAGCGTATCAATGGGGTCGAGCAGGTGGGCCAGGAAGCCTGCGCGCGGCTTCTGGCGGCGGCGGACGCGGGTGTGAATTCGAGCTGACAAGCGATACCTCGGTTGGACGCAACGTCCATTCTAGCACGACCGCTTTGACAGACAATTGCTGCGTCTTGGGCCGGCGGGGGTTAGAATTGATTTATCCGGCGAGTTGGAGAAGGATATATGAACATCGCGGCGAACTTCCCCCCAGACGGTTCTGGCGTCACGTTTGTGTCCACCGGCCGCCTACCCATGTCGGAGATGGTGCAGGCGCTGGTCGATGAGGCCCACGCCCGCTTCAAGGACAACGAAGAGGGCAAGAACGCCTCGCACTACCCGGCGCTGGCCCTTGTGCCCAGCGATCTGTTCGGGATCTGCATCACCGGCGTCGGCGGGCAGGAGTTCGTGGCCGGCGATGTGGACACCGACTTCACGATCATGAGCGTGGCCAAGCCGTTTACTCTGGCGCTGGTGTGCGAAGTGTTGGGCGCGGACGAGGTGCGGCATAAGGTCGGCCTGAATCCCACCGGCTTGCCATTCAACTCCATCAAGGCCATCGAGCTGCACCCCAACCGCATGACCAACCCGATGGTCAATCCGGGCGCGTTGGCGACGGTCAGCCTGGTTCCCGGACAGACGGCCGAGGACAAGTGGCGCTTCATCCACGAGGGCCTGTCGCGCTTTGCCGGGCGAACGCTGGCCGTTAACGAAGAAATGTATGCTTCGGCCACGGCGTCCAACTCGCGCAACCGGGGCATCTCGCGCATTCTCTACGACTATGGGCGGCTGTACTTCGACCCGGAAGAGACGACCGATCTCTACACCCGCCAATCGTCGCTCGACGTGACGGCGCACGATCTGGGGCTGATGGCGGCGACGCTGGCCAACGGCGGGGTCAACCCGCACACGCAAGAGCGCATCATCGGTCCCGATCACTGCCAGCACGTCCTGGCCGTCATGGCCATGTCGGGGATGTACGACGCCTCCGGCGACTGGCTGTTCGACATCGGCCTGCCGGCCAAGAGCGGCGTTGGCGGCGGGATCATCACCGTCGCCCCCGGGAAAGGCGGCATGTGTACGTTCGCCCCGCGGCTCGACGCCGCCGGTAACAGCGTCAAGGGGCAACTGGTGGCCCATTTTCTTTCGAGCCGCTTGGGGATGAACCTGTTTGCTTCGGCCGCCGCGGCGGCGTGAGTCTCGCTGCGGCGGGAGGGCCGGCCGGTCGTTGGCCTGTTCGCGTCGCGGCGCTGGCCACGACGCGAACAGACCATTGGCGATGACTAGCGCTTCCGCCGGCGCGCGGCCATCTGCGCCCGAGTTTCGGGAGTCTGGCGCCGGGCGGCCGGGGCGGGAGGCGCCCCGCCTTCCGCCGGAATTTCGCCCGGCGTGTAGTTGGGCAAGCTGAAGGACGGCACAATGGCCAGCAGCGCCAGCCCGGCCAGAATCAGGAACGACGCCCGCAGCGCCCGCACGCGGGCGTCTTCGTTGATGGCCACGGCCGTGGCCACTTGTTCGTCGGTAGCCGTCGTCTCGCCCAGCACCGCCTCCAGTTGGGTGTTGCTGATGAAGTTGACCTGATCGAGATTGACTTGCCGTTGCAGCGAGCGCGGCAGGTTCGATTGGCCAATGGCGGTGGTGACGATCAGACTCAGCAGGCCGACGGCGACGACGCCGGCGAAGGCCGTGCCGACAGCTGTGGAGAGATTGTTGGCTACCCCGCGCAGCGCGCCCACATCGCCGGCCAGTTCCTTGGGCGACGACGTGACCATGATATTGAATAGCAGTGTCAGCAGCGAGCCTTCGCCCAGGCCGACGATGATGAGGGCCAGGATGACCAGCGGCGTGCCCCAGTCGTGGCGCACGGTGAAGGACAGGATGACCAGGCCGATGGCCACCAGCACGAAGGCGACGATGGCGATCATGCGCGGCGACAGGCGCTGGTAGAACCGGACAATGAAGATGGCCGATAGGGCAATTGACAGCGTGTAGGGCACGACCGCCACGGCCGTGAACAGAGTCGTCTGTCCCTGCACAATCTGGATGTAGAGCGGGATCAGGAAGTTGATCGCCGGCCCCAGACCGCCGATGACCAGCAGGGCGGCGACGGCCGAGCGCTCATAGGTCGAATCGAGCACCTCCAGCGACAGCAAGGGCATGTGGCCGACCTGCGCGCGCATGTGCGACCAGGCGAAGAACGCCTGCAACAGCACCACACCGCCGAGGATCATGATCGGCGCCGGCGACAGCCCGGCCACGTTGAACGGTGCTGTTGACTTGGCCATCAACAGCCCCCAGTTATTCAGGTTGTTGAAGCCCAGGCTCAGCAGGATGATGCCGATGGCGGCCATGCCCGCGCCCATGCCGTCGATCTTGATGTCCTTCTGCCGCGGGATGGACTTCAGGCGGAAGCTGAGCAGGAAGACGACCAGCGACAGGAAGAACAGAATGGCGAAGGAGTAGCGCCAGCTCAGCGCCGTGCCCAGGAAGCCGGCGATGAAGAAGGCCAGCGCGCCGGAGATAGCCGGCGTGGCCGCCAGGATGCCCAGCGCTTGCGCCTGCTGCTTGCCGTGATAGTTGGCGGCGATGAGCACGACCAGCGTGGGCACGAGCGCCGCCGCGGCCAGCCCGGCCAACGCCTGGGCCAGGTTCATGCCGTTGGCGTCGCGGCTGAGGGCCATGATGCCCATGGCCACACCGTGGGCCAACGCCGTCAGTTGAAATACCAGCCGCGCGCCGAACATCTTGCCGAGCTTGGAGCCGACCATGACAAAGGCGGCCACGAACAGCGAGTAGACGACCAGCGCCGTGCCCACGCTGGTGGCGGGGATGCCGAGTTGCTCCACGATCGGCCCCATGGAGACGGGAATGGCGTTGACGTTGAACGCCATTTGCAGTTGCGCCAGGACGAGGATGGCCATCGGCAGCCACGATTCGCCCTGGGCAACGGCCGCCGGCTTGGGGGTAGTGAGTTGTTTGCTCATAGTCTTCGTCGATGCTCCCGGAGCGGCGCGGGCCTAGCCGTTCGTCGCCCACATCTGCGCCAACTGGACGCACATCTCCGCGGCCAGGGCCATGTCCTGGACGCTGACCCACTCCAGCGGGCCGTGGATGTTCTGCATGCCGGTGAAGAGGTTGGGCGTCGGCACACCCTTCTCGGTCAGGCGCGAGCCGTCCGTGCCCCCGCGAATGGGGTAGAAGTAGTGTTCGATGCCCGCCGCGGCGTAGGCCTTGACGGCCATGTCCACCGGGCGCATGTCGTTTTCCAGCCAGTAGCGCATATTGCGATATTGCGGGATGACTTCACAGGTGATGTGGGCGCGTGGCTCGGTGGCCCCGATGGCGGCGCAGACCTGCTGGATCAGCGCCCCCTGGCGCTCCATCTCAGCCATCTCGAAGTCGCGCAGGATGAAGTGCAACTCGGCCGCCGCCGCCGTGCCGCTCATGGCGTAGAGGTGGATGAACCCCTGGCGGCCTTCGGTCGTCTCCGGCGTCAGCGTCACCTGGGGCATGGTATCGACGATCTTGGCCGCCAGGTGCAGCGCGTTGACCAGCTTGTCCTTGGCCCAGCCGGGGTGGATCGACACACCCTGGACACGGACGACGGCCCGGTCGGCCGAGAACGTCTCGTAGACCAGTTCGCCGCGATGCGCGCCGTCGAGCGTGTAGCCGAACTTGGCCCCCAGGTCGTCCGGCAGATCGGCGTGGACGCCGTGGCCGATCTCCTCGTCGGGCGTAAAGCCGATGCGGATGGGGCCGTGGGCGATTTCGGGATGCTTCAGCAGATAGCCGGCGGCGGCCATAATGATGGCCACGCCCGCTTTGTCGTCGGCCCCCAGCAGCGTGGTGCCGCTGGCGGTCACGATGTCGTCGCCGATGCGATCCTTCAGGTAGGGCGAGTTCTCATAGGTGAGAACCTGTTCCGGGTCGTCGGGCAGGGGAATGGGGCCGCCCTGATAGTGGCGGTGGACGATGGGCTTGATGCCCGCGCCACTGAAGGCCGGACTGGTGTCCACGTGGGCCAGCAGGGCGATGGTCGTCACGTCCTGGGCCACGGTGGCCGGAATGGTCGCCAGAACCGCGCCATACTCGGTCAGGCGCACGTCTTGCGCGCCAATCTCTTTCAGTTCGTCAACGAGCAGGTTCAGCAGGTCGTACTGCCGCTCCGTGCTGGGCGAAGTGGGCGAGGATTCGTCGGCCGTGGTGTCGATCTGGACGTAGCGTACCAGGCGCTCCTCGACCTCGCGTTCGAAATTCATGGTCATGATTGCCTCATTGTCATGTAGGACGGGTTGCCAACCCGTCCTACAACGTTCGCATATGTTGTGTAGGACG
>JAIBAS010000298.1 GCA_019695075.1 Promineifilum sp.
GGCCACGCGCTGAAACACCCGTTCCTGTCGAAACAGATGCCGGTGCGCGCTCAGAAGTTCAGCCAAATGGTTGAGCAGTTCGCTGTTTTGGGGAATACTTGTCATAGGAAGTGCCTCGTTTCTGTCGCTCTTTGATCTAGCTAACAGTAAACGAGTGCACTTCCTTTTTCAAGAAGAGCCAAAGTCCAGGGGCGGGTCTCAGACCCGCCCCTACTAGAGGGTCGCCATCACCCGGCGCAGGTCTTCCAGATCGGGATCGACGCGATAGGGCTGGGTCTTCACCAACTCGACGCCCTTCATCGCGCCGACCACGTCCTTCAGGCCGCTGCCGGTGTTGAGCACGACGATGCGCTCGTCGGCCGACACCAACCCCTGCGCCACAGCCTTGATCAGCCCGGCGTAGGCCGCCGCGCCGGCCGGCTCGGCGAAGACGCCGCTGCCGCGGGCCAGCAGGGGGATGGCGGCCAGAATCTCGTCGTCCGACACGGTGATGTAGGCCCCGTTGGTTTCCACGACGGCGGCCATGGCCTTCAGCCGGTCGCGCGGCAGGCCGGCGCTGATGCTGTCGGCCACCGTCTCGGCCGGGATGGGCGGCTTGGTGAACACGTCCTCGCCCCGCTCCCAGGCCTCGGCCAGGTAGTTGCTGCCCGCGGCCTGCACGCCGATGAGGCGCGGCATCCGCTCGATCCAGCCCAGGGCCAGCAGGTCTTTCAACCCCTTGTGCAGCCCGCCGATGATGCAGCCGTCGCCGACGCTGACGAAGATGGCGTCGGGCGCGTGCCAGTTGAGTTGCTCGCAGATCTCCAGCGTGGCCGTCTTCTTGCCCTCGCTCATGTAGGGGTTGAAGCCGGTGTTGCGGTTGTACCAGCCGTAGGCGTCGGCCGCTTGCAGGCATAGTTCGAAGGCGTCGTCGTAGGTGCCGCGCACCAGCATCACCGTTGACCCGTAGGCCAGCAACTGGGCCACCTTAGCCGCCGGCGCTTTCTCCGGCACGAAGATAACGTTGGCCTGGCCGACGCTGGCGCAGATGCCACTGAGGGCGGCGGCGGCGTTGCCGGTGCTGGCTGTGGTGACGATCTTCGCGCCGCGCTCCTGGGCCTTAACGACGGCGATGGCGCTGGCGCGGTCTTTGAAGGAGGCGGTCGGGTTGCGGCCGTCGTCCTTCACCCAGAGGTGGCGCAGCCCCAGCGACGCGGCCAGGCCCGGCGTCTCGTAGAGCGGCGTCCAGCCGATTTGCAGCGGCGGCAGGGGCGAATCCGGCTCGATGGGCAGCAGCGGCCGGTAGCGCCAGATGGAGTGGTTCTCGTCGCGGCGCAGGCTCTCGCGGCTGATGCGCCGGCCGATCAGGTCGTAGTCATAGACGACATCGACGATGCCTTCCGGGCCGAACTCCGGGTCAACGTAGTCGATCTCGTCCGGCCGGAAGGTGCGGCCGCTGAGGAGGCTTCGGAGGTGTAGTACGTGATCCATATTGTAGATAATGGTGGATGGCAAGTAGGGTCAGGGAAGTTGTGGTTGTGGCGGCTGTTCTAGCCCACGTTGAGCAAACGCTCGGCCAGCCAGAGATTGGCCAGAGTCTCAGGGCTAAGGCCCTCTACGCGAGCGCGCAACGCCAGCTTTTCATACAGTTCCGGGGCAATGACAATGCGCCGCCGCGGCAGGGCGCGAACCTCAAGCTCGACATCTGGCAGGTCGTCCCAGGAATCGGCCAGGCTATGGCTGTCCCAGTACTCAGCGATTTCGTCCAGGCTACGCGCCTTGGAGACACCGGTTTCGTTGTTTTGTTCGTTACTTTCGTTCATAGCGCCTTCGTTCCTTTCGATCCATTTCACGAGCGCTGACGATTAGGGCCGTGTGTGTGTCTTTCCAGATGAAGAACACGATCAAATAGCGGCCGCCCAGGGTTTGCCCGGCCGCCGCATAAACATCTTCACCCGGACGCAAACCCGTCTCAACGAACTTCACGCTAGGCCCGCGCAGGAACACCTCTTCAACTTCCTCTGGCGTGATGCGGTGCTTGACCTCAAGCTTCTCTACGATCGCCGGCAGCCAGATGAAATCGTCGATGATCACGGGCGGGCCTATTGATGTGTCACACTCTACAAGGCAGCAGGCCTAGTTGTCAAGTCGTGAGCTAAGCCACGAAGTGCGTGCCGGTTTCGCCGGCCAGCGCGCGGGCGATGTTCGCCGGGTCGGTGACGATGGCGTGGTGGCCGCCCGCTTCCAGGAAGTTGATGATGGCCTGAATCTTGGGGGCCATGCTGCCCTTGGCGAAGTGGGTGCCTTCGGCCAAATACTGCTTGGCCTCGGCCAGTGTCACGCGGTCGAGCCAGCGCTGTTCCGGCTTGCCGAAGTTGAGGGCCACCTTTTCGACGGCGGTGCTGATGATGAACGTATCCGCGCCCAGCCGCGTGGCCAGCAGCGACGAGGCGAAGTCCTTGTCGATGACTGCCGCGATGCCGCGCAGATGGCCGTGCTCGTCGGCCACGACGGGGATGCCACCGCCGCCGACGGTGATGACGATGTGCCCGGCGTCGATGAGCGCCCGGACAGACGGCTCCTCGACGATGCGCATGGGCAGCGGCGAGGCCACCACGCGCCGCCAGCCGCGGCCGGCGTCCTCGGTGCAGTCCCAGCCATCGACCTCGATGCGCCGTTGGGCGTCTTCCTCGGCCATGAACGAGCCGATGGGCTTGGTCGGGTTCTGGAAGGCGGGGTCGTTGGCGTCCACTTCGGTCTGGGTGACGATCGTCGCCACCGGCTTGTCGATGCCCATGTCGAGGAAGTGATTCTGGAGGCTCTGCTGGAGGGCGTAGCCGATGGCCCCTTGCGAGTCCGCGCCGCACACGTCGAGCGGTACCTCGTGCAACTCATGCGCCGACAGTTCGCTGCGGCGGAGGATAAAGCCGACCTGCGGGCCGTTGCCGTGAGCCACGGCGACGTTCCAGCCGGCCTGGATCATCTTGGCAATGTGACCGGCCGTTTCATAGGCCGCGTCGTACTGGTCTTCCACCGACTGGTGCTTCTTGTCCTTGATCAGCGAATTGCCGCCGATGGCGATGACAGCGAGTTTTTGGGTCATAGGTGATTCTCCGTGGGGTTGGGTCTTGGGAACGGACGACGAACGACAGACCACCGACCACGGCCAGAACGCCTTCATCGGCGCGCCTCTGGCCGTGGTCCGTCGTCCGTGGTCTTCTACGAACGCATTGTCAGGGCCATGACGGCCTTCTGCGCGTGCAGCCGGTTCTCGGCCTGATCGAAGACGACCGAGTTGGGGCCGTCCATGACCTCGCTGGTGACCTCGATGTCGCGGTCGGCCGGCAGCGGGTGCATATAGATCGCGTCGTCTTTGGCCCGCGCCATGAGGTCAGCGTTGGTAATCCAGTGCTTGTACTGGTCCTGGATGCGCTTGCCCTCGGTCTGATCGTCGGTGACCAGCAGCGGCCCCCACGACTTGGCGTAGACGACATCGGCGTCCTTGACGGCCTCGGTCATGCCGTTGGCGTCGCTGATGACTTCGAAGCCGGTCTTGTACTTGCGCGCCTGCTCCTGGGCCTGCGCCATGATCTCCGGCATGAGCTTGAACTCCGGCGGGTGGGCCAGGACGACATCCATGCCAAAGCGCGGCAGTTGCAGGACGAGCGACTGCGGCACGGAGATGGGCTTCAGGTACGACGAGGCGTAGGCCCACGACACGACGACCTTGCGCCGCCGCAGGTCGCGCCCCTTCTTCTCCATGATGGTCATCAGGTCGGCCAGGCATTGGAAGGGGTGGTAGATGTCGCACTGCATGTTGAGCACCGGCACGCGCGACGCCTGGGCCACCAGGTTGAGGTAGCGGTTGCCCGTGCCCCAGGTGACGTGGCGGATGGCGATGCCGTCGAAGTAGCGGCCGAAGATCTCGCCCATCTCGGTCTCGGTGTCGCCGTGGGCGATCTGGGTGGTCTTGCTCTCGATGAACGCGGCGTGGCCGCCCAACTGGGCCATACCCGCCTCGAAGGAGCCGCGGGTGCGCGTGCTGCTGAAGAAGAACAGCATCGCCAGCACCTTGTCGCGCAGATAGGGGTGCAATTCGCCCAGAGCGCGCTTGCGCTTCAGGTCGAAGGCCACGTCGAGGACGGTCTCGACTTCCTCTTTGGAGAAGTCGAGGTCGCCGATCAGATCACGGTTGCGGAGGTCGGTTTGCATGATGTCTTACTCCATCTTGCCCATGACGAGGGCCAACAGGGCCATGCGCATGACAACGCCATTGAAGGCCTCTTGCCAGTAGCGCGACCAGCGGGTGATATCGACATCGGCCGGAATTTCGTCCATGCGCGGCAGCGAGTGCAGCAGGATGGCATCGGACTTGGCCTTGGTCGACAGCAGTTCGCGGGTGATCTTGTAGTTCGACGGCGTGCCGCCGACGTCGCCGCTGCGCTCGTCGCGGCTCTTGGTGTAGTCGGGCTGGACAACCGGCTCGACGAGGATGACGTCGGCGTCGGCGATGGCCTGCTCGACGTGCTCGGCCTCGCGGTAGTTGAGGTTGTAGTTGTGCAGGTCGGCCTTCATCTCATCGGTCAGCGACATGTCCGGCGGAGAGACGAAGGTGATGGGGCAATCGAACTGCGACAGGCCATAGGCCAGCGAGTGCATGGTGCGCATGCGCATGTCGCCGACGGCCAGCCACTTCAGGCCATCGATGCGGCCCTTCTCGCGCAGGACGGTGTAGAGGTCGGTCAGAATCTGGGTCGGGTGCTCGCCCCAACCGTCGCCGCCGTTGATGATCGGCACACTGGCCCACTTGGCGGCCTCGTGCGGCGCGCCCTGTTGGAAGTGGCGCATGACGATGACGTCGCCATAGAACTCCAGCATCTTGACCGTGTCCTTGATCGACTCCTGATAGAAGTCGCCGGCGCGAGTCATCTTGGCATCGGAGAAGCCGGTGACCTTGCCGCCCAGACGCAGCATGGCCGCTTCGTGGGCCAGGCGGGTGCGCGTGGAGGGCTGATAAAAGGCCGTGACCAGGATTTTGCCGTGCAGCAGGTCGCTCATCTGCCGATCGCGGGCGATAGGCTCCAGCTTGGAGGCGATTTCGAAGACGCGGAAGAACTCCTGCCGTTCGAAATCCTTGAGGGACAGAATGTCTCGTCCAGCAAAACTACGCATGTTGGGATCTCCTTGAGTGGATTAGTGGATGCTCAGTTGTCAAACTCTGCGGCGCAACAGGCGCAGCCGCAGCAGGTCATCACGAAAGTAAGAGTAGGCCTTGACGATGGGCCGGTTGGCGTCGTCGTAGCCGGTCTCGTCGAAGGACACCAGCGGCGTGCCCGGCTCAACGCGCAGCAACGCGGCCGTCTCGCCGCCGGCGGTGACGGGCACGATGTCGGTGACGTAGTAGCTCAGCCGCTGCTGGGCGCTATCGTCCAGGAAGTCATAGATGGGGCGGGTCAGGTCGTCGGCGGTGTAGCCGCCCGGCAGGGCCGACCGCGGCACGACGTTGGCGGCCAGAATGACCGGCGCGTCGTTCTCCAGAAAGAGCTTGCGGATGTAGAGTACTGTGTCGGTGGGCTTTAGCTCCAGGTCGAAGGCGGCATCGGCGTGGGGCAGGGCGGCGACAGGCGTCTCGATGGCGTCGATGACGCGCGCCGACGGCGTGAAGCCGTGGGCCTGGAGCATGGCCTCGTAGGACCAGATCTCGTCCAGCCGCGAGCGGATTTGCAGCACGGGATTGTTGACGAACGTGCCCGCGCCCTGCTTGCGGCTGATCGTCCCTTCCATCTCCAGCCGGCTGAGGGCGTCGCGTACTGTCGTCCGGCTGACGCCCAGCGCCTCGGCCAACTCCGTCTCCGGGGGGATGCGGCCGCCGGGGAACTCGCCATTGACGATCATGTCCTTGATGTGGGTCTTGACCTGGTCGGTCAGGGAAGGGGCGCGGCGGAGCATGGTGGTTCGTTTATCTCAATCGGTATGATTGTATGATTGTATGACCAATGTTAGCGCGCTTTGCGCCGTTGTCAAGAGATTGTGGCGCGATTCTCCGAATCGCGTTCTTGCGCCTTGTGTGGTTATCCAGAGATTGTGGCGCGATTCTCCGAATCGCGATCCTCCTCCAGCGCGGGGAGGCGATTCGGGAGAATCGCGCCACGCCGGCGATTCGGGAGAATCGCGCCACGGTTGCGACGGCCGCCCGCCTATGGTACGATTCGAGTGTCTTGGGGCGTCGCCAAGTGGTTAAGGCATCGGGCTTTGAACCCGACATTCGCACGTTCGAATCGTGCCGCCCCAGCTCCAAATATAAAGGGATTACTCGCTAGTAGACCTGATAAATAGAGGTTACAGAGGGTCTGTAGCCTCTTTCTGTTCCTGGTACGCTGTGAGGATGTACTTGTCAAAGGTGCTATGGCTCGAATAGTCTGTAATCGCTGCCTCGTGGAAAAGGATGAAAGTGAGTTTAATTGGAGATGGAAGACCTTAAGTGTAAGACAGCGAACCTGCCGTGAATGTCAAAAAGCTCAGAAGAATGACTGGTATAGAAGAAATGCCGGAACCCACAAAGCGCATGTCCATCAGAATAGAATAAGAACTACGAGTGATGCTCGCGAATTCCTTTACGAGTATTTGTCAAATCATCCATGTGTTGTTTGTGGGGAAACGGATATAAGAGTCCTGGAATTTGATCATGTAAGAGGAGCAAAACGTGCTGCAATTGCTACTCTCTTAAAAAACGGATTTTCCATTGATGTTATCCAGGAAGAGATCGAAAAATGTGAAGTGGTTTGTGCCAACTGTCATAGAAGAAGAACCTATAAAGGGTCATGGCGAGATAAATAGGTGACGAATTAAGCTTGTAATAGTTATACCAAACGTTGCCGACCTGGTTGCCGCCCGCGTGCGTCGCACCAGCATCGGTGGCGGGTTCGCGCGCTATGCCTGGGCCGCCTTCGAACAGGCGGCGCTGTCGGTGCGCGATCAGGGGCATTTGCCGGAATTACAAGAATGAACAGACAACAACTCCTGCAGAAACTGGATAAAGCCTGGCTGGCGTTGGCCGACTCGTTCGCCGGCCTGAGCGGAGCGCAGATGACCGAGCCGGGCGTCAGTGGCGAGTGGTCGGTCAAGGATATTCTCGGCCACGTGACCACGTGGGAGCAGGAGGCGCTGACGCACCTGCCCCACATCGCCGCCGGGCAGCGGCCGCCGCGCTACGCCGACGTCTACGGCGGCATCGACGCCTTCAACGCTCTGCGGGCCGCCGAGAACCGCGCCCTGTCGCTGGCCGAGGTGTTGACGCGCTTCGAGGACGTACACGGCCAACTTGTCGCCATGATCGCCGCCGCGCCGGACGAACTGTTGACCACCGAGACGCGCTACCGCCGGCGCATTCGCCTCGACACCTACAGCCACTACCCCGTCCATGCCGAGGCCATCCGCGAGTGGCGGGAGCAGCGCGGCTACTAACCCATTCCATCCCCTCATCAGCCAGTCACCGCTATGATCGCCGTTGTCCTCCTCGCCGCGGGCCAGGGAACCCGCATGAACTCCCGCAAGCAGAAGATCCTGCACGAGGTCGGCGGCCGGCCGATGGTGCTCCACGCCTTTCTGGCCGCCGCGGCCGTGGCCGGCCGGCCGCCGGTGCTGGTCATCGGGCCGGGGGAGACGGGCGTGCCGGCGCTGTTGGGCGACCGCGCCGAATACGTCGTCCAACCGGAGGCGCTGGGCACGGGCCACGCGACGATGATGGCCGCCGACGCCCTGCGCGGGCGCGCCGACCAGGTCATCGTCACCTATGGCGATATGCCTCTCTTGCGCGCCGAGACGCTACGGCGGCTGGCCGAGACGCAGCGCGCGGCGGGCGCGGCCGTGGCCCTGCTGAGCGTGCCCGGCGCGCCGGACAGCACATTCGGCCGCATTGTCCGCGACGACGCCGGCGGGGTGGTGGAGATCGTCGAGGTGGCCGAGGCCCGGCGACGGCCGGACGCCGAGGCGCTGCTGGTCATCGGCGAATTGAACGCCGGCGTCTACTGCTTCGACGGCGATTGGCTGTGGGCCAACATCGACCGGCTGCCTGTGCGCCAAGCGCGGCGGGGGCAGGAGTATTACCTGACCGACATGGTCGAGTTGGCCGTGGCCGCGGGGCGGCCGGTGGCGGCGGTCATGGCCGATGACCCCGATGAGGGGCTGGGTGCGGGCACGCGGGCAGAGATGGTGGCCGTGGAGCGCGCCTTCCGCCGCCGCGTCAATGGCCACTGGCTGGCCCACGGCGTGACGCTGGTCGAGCCGGACGCGACCTACATCGGCCCGGACGTCGCCATCGGCCAGGACACGATCATCTGGCCCAACACCTTCCTGCAAGGGCAGACGACCATCGGCGCGGAGTGCGTCATCGGGCCGAACGCGGTGCTGCGCGACACGCGCGTCGGCGATGGCAGCCGGGTGGAGCAGATGTTGCTCGATGGCCAGTGCGTGCCCGCCGGGACAACCGCGCGGCCGGGCCAATGGCCGCCGACAGGAGGAGCATGACCGACACAACGATTTCGGCCGAACAGCGCGACCGGCTCATCGCCGCGGCCTGCGCGGCGCGCGGGCGGGCCTATGCGCGCTATTCGCGCTTCCAGGTCGGCGCGGCCATCCTCAGCGAAGACGGCCGGCTCTATACCGGCGTCAACATCGAGAACGCCTCCTATGGCCTGACCGTCTGCGCCGAGCGCAATGCCGTGGGGGCGATGGTCAACGATGGCGCGCTGCGGATCGCCGCCGTGGCCGTCTGCACCGAGAACGGCGTGACGCCCTGTGGCGCGTGCCGGCAGGTGCTGAGCGAGTTCGTTGACCACGAGAGCGATATTCCCGTGTGGATCATCGATGGCCGCGGCGAGGTGCGGGAGACTTCGCTGGCGGCGCTGCTGCCGGACAGCTTTGGGGCGCGGCATCTGACTTAGCGCGAGGATGGGGTTGGCCGAGCGCCCCAGGAGCGACGATGTCGGGGCCGTACGTCTACACCACCGCCATCTGGCCGCCCATTCTGACGGCGTTCTTCCTGCTGGCGTTGGCGGCCTATAGCTGGCGTCGCCGCAGCGTACCGGGGGCGCTGCCCTTTGCCGCCAGTTGCGTATTCAGCGCCGTGTGGGCCGCCGGCTATGCGCTGCAGTACGCCGCGACCGACCACCTGGCCAAGGCCTTCTGGTTGCGCTTCGGGCTGGCCTGGTCGCTGCCGGGTCTTACCGCGATCACCTGCTTCATCCTCGAATACGCCTGGCCCGGCCGCTGGCTGACGCGCCGCAATCTTGCCCTGCTGGCGATCATGCCGCTGCTGTTTATGTTGCTGCTGGCAAGCCGGTTTCACCCCTTGTTGATTCGCGACTACGTGGTGAGCGACGATGTCTTTGCCCAGACGGCTCCCGGCGGTTGGGTCTTCTTCATCTATGCCTATGTCTTGGGCCTTCTGAACATTGGCGTGCTCGTCTGGCTGTTCGTCCGCTCGCCCCAACAGCGTTGGTTGGCCGCGCTCCTGATGGCCGGTCAGGTTGTTAGCCGGGCCTTCTACGCACAGCAGGTGCTAAGCGCCGATCATTTTGACCTACCCTTCAATGCGCCGATCTTGATTGTGCCCTACGCCATCTATGCCGTGGCGCTCTTCGCCCTGCGTATCTTCGACCCGATGGTCATGGCGCGCCAGTCGGCCATTGACCAACTGGACGCCGGCGTGTTGGTGCTCGACCGCGCCGGGCGCGTGGCCGGCCACAACCCGGCCGCGGTGAACATGCTGGACCGGCCTGGGGAGGAGATCCGCGGCCGGTCAATCAGCGCGCTGTTGCCCACCGGCGCGGCCGAGACCATCTACAGCGCGATTGCTGCCGGCAGCAGTGGCTTCCATGACACGTCCTTGCGCGAGCGCGACATTCAGTTGCAGACCTCGCCCCTGCGTGACTGGCGCGGGCTGGACGTGGGCCGCCTGCTGCTGCTCCACGATGTCACGGCGCAGAACCGGGCGCAGGCTCAGCTCCTGGAACAGCAGCGAGTCCTGGCCACGCTGCAAGAGCGCGAGCGACTGGCGCGCGAACTGCATGACAGCGCCGCGCAGATGCTCAGCTACACCAGCATCCAGGCCCAGGCCATTCAGAAGTGCGTTCATGACGGCAATCTAGCCACGGCCGAGGCCCAGCTGGCGCGCCTGGCAGAGGTGGCCTCGGCTGCCCATACCGACGTGCGCGAATCTATTCTCGGCCTGAAGGTTAGCGGCGAGGCGGCGCCGCGGTTGCTGGCGACGCTGGGCCAATACCTGACTACCTACCGGGCCAATTACGGCATCGTCGCCGAACTGGCCGTGGCCGACGGCCTAGGCGAGGACGACTTTACGCCGGATGCCACCGTCCAGCTGCTGCGCGTCATCGCTGAGGCGCTGACCAATGCCCGCAAGCATGCCCACGCATCTCGCATCTATGTTGGCGTAGCCCGCGCCGACGGCGGGGCGCGCATCACCATCGTCGACGACGGACGCGGGTTTGACATCGGCGCAGTTGGCACGCCCGAACACTATGGCCTGGCGTTCATGCGCGAGCGCATGGCCCAGGTCGGCGGCCGGCTGGCCATCGACAGTCGCCCCGGCGCGGGCACGCGGGTCGTGCTAGACGTGTCCCCGTCCACGCGGCAAGAGATAACAACATGAACGTTCTCCTGGTCGATGATCATCACCTACTGCTGGAAGGACTGCAAAACCTGCTGATAGCCCACGGCGTGCAGGTCGTCGGGCTGGCCCACGATGGGTTGGAAGCGATCGAACTGGCCCGCGCGACGCAGCCGGACGTTATCCTGATGGACATTCGCATGCCCCGCTGCGATGGGCTGGAGGCCACGCGCCGTATCCGCGCCGAGTGGCCCGCGGCCAGGATCGTCATCCTGACAACCTCGACCGAGGACGACGACCTGTTCGAGGCTGTCAAGAGCGGCGCGTGCGGCTATTTGCTCAAGAGCATGAACGCCGACGATCTGATCGAGTGCCTGCATGGGGCGCAGGAAGGCGTGCCGCCCTTCTCGCCCGGCCTGGCCGCCAAAGTGCTGGGCGAGTATGCGCGACTGGCCGGGCAACAGTCTGTGCCGGCCGAGGGCGCCGGCCGGCCGAAGACCGATCTGACCCCCCGCCAGCGCGAGGTGTTGGCTCTGGTGGTCGAAGGGCTGACCTACAAGGAGGTTGGCGCGCGCCTGAACCTCAGCCCGCGGACGATCAAGTATCACATGGCCGAGATCATGGCTCAGCTACACTTGGAACACCGCGCCCAGGTGTTGGCCTATGCCGGCCGGCTGGGACTGGACGCCTAGCCCCAGGCAGACGAATCGACGCCGCCGGCTGTCCAAAGGGACAGTCCTCTCGCGCGGAGGACTGTCCCCTTTCTGTCCCGCGGCCCATTGTGGCCGGCCCCGCTGCTCTGCTAATCTGGTGGTCAGGAGAAGGACACCGTGAAGCGGCGCGTGGTTTTGTTCGGCGGGACGGTCATCCTCGGCGCGTTGGGGGCCAGCCTCGCCCCCTACCTTGAACTAGAGGTCATCGCGCTCATTCCACCTCTGCCGGGAGCCGGAGAGCTGGGCGCGCTCGCGCCGGACGTCATTCTGTTCGACGCCGGGACCGCCCAGCCCGACCCTGCCTTTGCGCTGCTGCGCGACCGTCCCAACCTAACGCTCATCGGCGTGGATCCAGAGGGCGACCGGATCACGGTCTGGTCGTGTGGCCAGACCAACGTTGCGTCGGCCGAAGAGCTATTGCAGGTCATCACGCATGCCCTCGGTCGGGCCTAGACCGTCCAGGGAGGTATTTGCCATCATGACATCATCCGTAAAAACCGACATCGCCCACCCGGCCAAGACGCCCAATGCCGCTGCTGTTGCCGGCATCGCCTTTGCCGTGCTGTTTGGGCTTGGCCTGACACTCGTTCGTCTAGCGGCCGACGCGCTGGGTGCCGGCGAGGGGTTGAGCGAAGAGACGCGCGGCCGGCTGTCGCTGGCCCTGGCGTTGATGCCCTTTGCCGGTATCTTCTTTCTGTGGTTCATCGGCGTTGTCCGCCACCACCTGGGAGCCTACGAAGACCAGTTCTTCGCCACGGTTAGCCTGGGCAGCGGACTGCTGTTCGTCGCTCTGGCCTTCGTCGCCTTTGCCGTGGCCGGGGGCACGCTGGCCACCTATGAGGGCGAGCCGCTGGCGGCCGGAACCTACGCGCTCAACCGGGCTATCATTGACCAACTCTTCAACACCTACGCCCTGAAGATGGCCAGCGTCTTTATGCTCTCGCTGGGGACACTCTGGCGCAAGACCGGTGTGATGCCACGCAGTCTGACGCTGGTCACCTACGCTCTGGCGCTAGTGATGATGCTCAGCCTCAGCCGCAATTTGTGGTTGTCGCTGATCTTCCCGGTCTGGGTGCTGCTGGTCAGCATCTACATCCTCTTCGCCGGCCTGCACCATCGGGCCGAGGGCAGCGACGGCTCCCGACCCCAACAATCATAGACCGCGGCGGACGGCCGCCCGTCGCCTGAGCAGTGACAAGGAGATCGACCAATGACAACTGATGTCGTGACCAACGTAGGCGCGCAGACAAACGGCGCCGCGCCGCCCGCCAACGGTGTCCACAACCCCTACGGCTCGCCGCCGGGCAGCGGCGTAACCCTGCCGCCGGGATACCAGCCGACGCCGTCCGTTAAGAACAAGAACAACTACTTCCCGCAGAGCGAACCGCTGGGGCCGGACGAGATGCGCATCATCTTTATGGGCAGTCAGCCGTGGCCGCCGCGCCTGACGCAAGCGGGCACGTGCATCATGGTCGAGTTGGGCAATGGCAGGCGCTTCTTCTTCGACTTTGGCCCTGGCTGTCTGCGCAATATCATTGCCAACCAGGTGCCCGTGCCGGAGATCAACGACATCTTCCTCACCCACCTGCACCTCGACCACTACGCCGACATCCCCTACCTGTGGCAGTTCGCGCCGTTCAATGGGCGCTGGAAGCCGCTGCGCATCCACGGCCCGTCGAGCAGCCGGCCGGAGTTGGGCACGCGGGCGATGGTGGATCACATGGCCCAGATGGGGCTGTGGACATCAATCCAGGCTGAGGGCATGCCGCTGCATGACGGCTATGAATTCGAGGTCAATGAGTTCGACTTCCGCGACGACGGCGGTGTGTGCTATGACAAGGATGGCGTGGTCATCACCCACTGGCGGCGCTCGCACGCGGCCGACGGCGCTTCGGCCTACAGGCTCGACTGGAATGGCCTGTCGTTCGTCTGGACGGGCGACGGCAAGCCCGACAAGCTGACGGCCAAGTATGCTCAGGGCGTGGATGTGTTCGTAACCGAGATGGCCCTTGATGTCGTGCGCTTGTGGGCGCTGAAGCAGGGCGTCTCGCCGTTCATCGGCGCGTTCACCCTCGACAACTTCCACACAACCCACTACGCTTTCGGCTACCTGGCCAACCTGGTGCAGCCGCGGCTGGCCATGGCCAGCCACGTGTCGTTCGACCGCGAGCTAATCGGGGAGATGATGGCCGGCGTGCGCATGCACTATCCCGGCCTGTTCGCCTTTGGCATTGACCACACCGTCGTCAACGTCACTAAGGATCGCCTCTGGATTCGCGAGGCGGCGCTGCCGGAGACGACCAACACTGCCCGCTCGTCGTCGGAGTGGTTGTTGCAGAATCAGTATGGTGGGGTTCTGCCGCCGCCGGTGATGGCCC
The DNA here is from genome assembly GCA_019695075.1 of Promineifilum sp. Classification (GTDB taxonomy): domain Bacteria; phylum Chloroflexota; class Anaerolineae; order Promineifilales; family Promineifilaceae; genus Promineifilum. The sequence goes on from JAIBAS010000298.1 coordinate 13,698, forward strand.
AGAACCCGTTCCCGCCCATCCAGGAGCAATACGTCCGCGACCAGGAGATCGACCCGGCGCTGTTCACGCCCGCCGATCAGATGCGCCAGTGGGCGCACCCGTTGCCGCCGACATTCCCACTAGACCCGGCCAAGACGCTGGGCCTGTAGGCAGATGATGTAGCTGTTGTGTTAGGTCGCCGGCCCCCAATGCCCATCGTTGGGGGCCGTTGGCAACGTAGAGAGAGCCGCCGCTATGGACACGTTCGATTCCGCCCCACCCGGCGCGCCGATCCCCCTGACGATCCTGACCGGCTTCCTGGGCGCGGGCAAGACGACATTGCTCAATCGCCTGTTGCGCGGCAATCACGGCCTGCGGGTGGCCGTCCTCGTCAACGACTTCGGAGCGATCAATATCGACGCCGAGCTGGTGGTGGACGTGGCCGACGATGTCATCAGCCTGGCCAATGGCTGCATCTGCTGTAGCCTGCGCGATGACCTGGTCGAGGCGGTGCTGCGGACGATGGCGCGGCCGGAGCAACCGGAATACATCCTGCTGGAGGCCAGCGGCGTGGCCGACCCGGCCGGCATCACGCTGGCCTTTCACACCCCTCGCCTGCGCGACCGCATTCGGCTCGACAGCATTACCTGTGTGCTCGACGCGCAGCAGGTCTTCGCCTACCCCAACTACCCGGAACTGTTGCAGCTACAACTGCATCAGATCGCCTTTGCCGACATGGTCGTCCTCAACAAGGTCGATCTGGCTACGCCGGAACAACTGCAGCAGATTCACGCTCTGATCGACCACCACTTCAACAACATTCGCATCGTCGAGACCAGCTATTGCGATGTGCCCTACGAGATCCTGCTCGGCGTCGGTCGCTTCGACCCGGCCGCGCTCATCGCCGCTGCGCCGAACGGCGACCACCACCACGGTCACGACGCCGGCCCGGCGTTCGATACATGGAGCTTCGAGACCGACCGGCTGCTCTCGTTGGCGGCGCTGGAAAAGACGGCGCGAAAGCTGCCGGGCGGCGTCTTCCGCTGCAAGGGGATTGTACAGACGGTCGAGGAGCCGGAGCGGCCGGCGGTGTTGCAGGTCGTCTGCCGGCGGGTGGACATCACCCGGTTGGAGGGCTGGGCTGGGCGGCGGCCGGCGACGCGGATTGTGACGATTAGCGCGCCGGGGAGTGTGCGCGGAGATATTTTGCAACAGCGGTTTGAAGCGTGTGTCGTGTAGTGACAGGGGAACTTCGACGGCTACTGCAACAGGCGCGCGAAGTAAATATGCGCTAAGATTTGCTCGCCTGGGGCCGCAACGGGCACAGTCAGCAGTTCAATGACAGGTAAAGTATGCCAACCATCGCCCAGTTTCATGGCATCTCGATCTATATGTATCTGGAGATCGGACAGCCGCATCGGTTGCCGCATTTTCATGTATACTTTGGTGAGTACGCTGCGAGCCTGGCCATAGACCCGCCTGGCCTACTCGAGGGATCATTGCCGCGGCGACAACTGCGATTGGTTTTGGCTTGGGCCGAACTCCACCAGGAAGAGTTGGCCGAGAACTGGGAAAGAATCCAGAACGGTCGAGCCCCGGTGCGCATTCACGGGCTGTAGGAGACGGATGTACCACAAGCTCTACAAGGTAGTGGGTTTTGAGCGGCAGGACAACTACACAATAGCGGTATGGTTCGATGATGGCTCACGACAGGTGATCGACTTCGAGCCGGTTCTGCATGGCGAAATCCTAGGGCCATTGCGCGATGCAGTACTTTTCGATCAAGTGGCGATTGACCCCATAGCCCATACGCTCAGTTGGCCAAACGGGGCGGATTTTGATCCTGAAACACTGCGGAACTGGCCGGATTATCAGGAAGAGCTAGCCGCTAAAGCGCAAAGTTGGGTGCATATCGCGGCTGAATAACGGCTAGTACCGCTTTTCCTCCAACTCCTCCTGCTCCTCCCGCAACCGCAAGTAGCTCTCATACCGCTCGCGTGAGACGCGGCCGTCGGCTACGGCCGCCAGGACGGCACAGTGCGGCTCGTGGGTGTGGGTGCAGTCGCTGAACTGGCACTGCGCCACCAGCGGGCCGATCTCGCGGTAGTAGGCATCCACCTCGGTCGGTTCCAGGTCGAACAGGGCCAGGCCGCGGATGCCCGGCGTGTCGGCCACGTAGCCGCCGATCTCCAGCGGGATGAGTTCCACGTGGCGCGTGGTGTGCATGCCCTTGCCCGTGGCCTCGCTAACGGCCTTGACGCGCAGCCCCAGCCCCGCCTGCACGGCGTTGAGCAGGCTCGACTTGCCCACGCCCGACGACCCGGCCAGCACCGACAGCTTGCCCCGCAGCGTCTCGCGCAGGGCGTCGACGCCCTCGCCGGTGACGACGCTGGTGTAGAGCACGCGGTAGCCAATGGCCTCGTAGACGCGGAATAGGTCGCGCGCCTCCTCCGACGCCACCAGATCGACCTTGTTGGCGCAGATGATCGCCGGCAGGTGGTTCATCTCGGCCACGACGAGGAAGCGGTCGAGCTTGCGCGGGCTGAAGGCGGGGCTGGCGACGGAGAAGACGAAGACGACCTGGTCGGGGTTGGCCACGAGCACCTGCTCGCGGTCGGTTTGCAGCGAGCGATCTTGCGCGGCCACGCGCGTGCGCGAGAGGGCCGAGTGGCGCTCCTCGATGGACTCCACCGACCCCGTGCCGTCGCGGTTGATCTGCACCGTCACGCGGTCGCCCACGGCGACGATGTCGCTCTTCGACCGCGCCTGCTTCAGGCGTCCGCGGATGCGGCTGATGATTGGCTCGCCGCCGTCGTCGGGCTGGACGGTGAAGAAGCCGCTCTGGGCTTTGATGACGAGGCCGTTCATAAGGGATAGGGGCTAGGGGTTAGGTTGTAGGGGCTAGGGAAGAGCGCTCTTCCCTAGCCCCTAACCCCTAGCCCCTAAAACCTAGCTCAGCCGCTTCTTGAACTCGGCCGTCAGCGCCGGGACGACCTTGAACAGATCGCCGACGATGCCGTAGCGGGCCAGCTTGAAGATGGGCGCATCGGGGTCTTTGTTGATGGCCACGATGACCTTCGAGCTGCGCATACCGGCCTGGTGCTGGATCGCGCCGCTGATGCCGGCGGCGATGTAGAGGTCGGGGGCGACCGTCTTGCCGGTCTGGCCGACCTGGTGCTCGTAGGGAATCCAGCCGGCGTCAACGGTGGCGCGCGACGCGCCCAGGGCCGCGCCGAGGACATCGGCCAGCTCGCGCAGCGGCTCGAAGCCTTCCGGCCCGCCGACGCCGCGCCCGCCGCTGACGATCTTGCCGGCGTCGGTCAGGCTGACCTTGCCGCCCTTGCCCTCGAAGGCGGTGATCTTCGTCGGGATGGCATCCTCGGCCACGGCCGCGGCAACCATCTCCGGCGTGCCCGTCTTGCCCGTGGCGGCGGCCTGGGCGAAGGCGCGACCGCGCAGGGTGACGACCTGCGGCGTGCCGGTGACGTAGGCGTCGCACAGCAGCTTGCCGGTGTAGACCGGCCGCGTCGCCTTGACCACGCCGCCCTCGACCTTGATGTCGATGGCGTCGGCCACCGCGCCGGTGTCCAGGTCGGCCGCCGTCCAGGCGGCCAGGTCACGGCCGCGAGTGGACGCGCCGAAGAGGATAACCGCCGGCTGGCGCTCTTTGGCCAGCTTGACGACCAGCGGGCCGTGAGCCTCCAGGCGGCCGTCGGCCAGCGTGGCGTCGTCGGCGCCAATGACCGCGTCGGCGCCCAGGTCAAAGGCTGCCGCGCAGACCGGGCCAACGCCCTTCCCCAACACGAGCGCCGTCAAGGGCTGGCCGAGGCCGTCGGCAACCTGCCGCGCCGCGCCCAACGCCTCGCGGCTGATGGCGCTGATCGCGCCGTCGCGATTCTCGACATAGACCCATACGCCGCTCATATGACCTTCTCCTCAAACAGTTTGTTGACCAGGTTGCGCGCCTGCTCTTCGACGGTGTCGCCGGCGATCATCTCGATCTCACCCTCGCGCGGGGGGATGGCGTAGACGTTCGACCAGTCGGCCTTGGCCGCGGCCGGGCTGGCGCCGATGTCGCCCGCTGACCAGTTGGGGATGACCGCCTTGCTGGCCTTGCGGATACCCATGAAGGACGGGTAACGCGGCTCGTTGATCTCTTTGACGACGCTGATGACCACGGGCAGCTTGGCCGTGACTGTTTCCTTGCCGTCGTCGGTCAGACGATGGACGGTGATGCTGCCGCCGTCAACCGACTCGATGGCCGAGACGTAGGTCAGCGGCGTCCAGCCCAGGACGCGAGCAACCTGCACCGGCGTGTGGCCGGAGTCGCCGTCGATGGCCTGCCGGCCAAACAGCGCCACCTGCACATCGCCGATCTTCTTGATGGCCGCGGCCAGCGTGCGGGCCGTGCCCAGCGTGTCGCTGCCCAGCAGAGCCGGGTCGGAGACGAGCACGGCCTCAGTGCAGCCCATGGCCAGGCAGGTCTTCAGCGCCTCGTCGCTCGACGGGTCGCCCACGCACAGGGCGACGGCGTCAGACGCACCGCGGTTTTCCTTGAAGCGAATGGCTTCTTCAATGGCGTACTCGTCCCACGGGTTGACCACGTTGGGCTTGCCGCCGGGGTCTTCCCAGCTCACCGCGCCATTCTTCACCGAGATGGTGGCGGTCGTGCTGGGCGTTTGTTTTACGCACACGACTACTTTCATACTTCAACCTCCAAAGTTGACTAGAACGTTCACGTCGTTGGTTCGCCGGCCTCGGGCCGGAACTCGTTCGCCGCCGCGCCGGGCGCGTCCGCGGGGGGCGCGGCCTCGGGCAGTAGGGCAGCGTTCAATTCACGCACGGCCGCGGCCATCGCCTCGTCGGCGAAGGCCAGGGTCATATCGCGCCAGGTAAAGTCCACGATCTGCGCCGCCT
>JAIBAS010000204.1 GCA_019695075.1 Promineifilum sp.
CCGCCGACGACGATGGCGTAGCCGGTGAAGGTCGTCACGACCTGATTCACGGCCGCGTCCACGCCCGCCCGCGGCAGGATCGTCTCCGACAGCAGCCGCCGCGTCACCCGGTTGAGGAACATGAACAGCACCAGGATCAGCAGGCCCAGCAGCACCGACTCCAACGTCAGGCGCAGGTCGGCGCTGGAACTGAGGCGCAATTCCAGGATGTTGTCCAGCAGACCGGTCAGTTGCAGGAAGATGAGCACCAGGACGACCGGCCGCAGGATTTGCCGCGTCCACAGCCGCGCCCGCGTCTCGCTCAGGTTTAGTTCCAGTATCGTGGTCACAAAGCGATAGAGCGCCCACAGGCCGAAGACGGGCACGAGCCAGGCCAGCAGGTCGGTCGGCCGCGCGTTGGCCCGCAGCGCCCCGGCGGCCACCGAGCCGAGCGCCCAGGCCGTCAGGGGAAAGATGGCCGCCGACAGGGCCACCAGCAGGTCGAGCGTCCAGGGCAATTGGGCCATGACCAGCCCCTGCCGCCGCAGCCGCTCCTGCAAGCGCTCCATTTGCCGCCGGGCGAAGCCGCGCAGGGCCAGGGCCACCAGCAAGACCAGCAGCAACAGGCCCAGCTGGAGCAGGAAATCGAGCGTCAGGACGCGCTGAAGGAGTTGGTCGAGTCGGGCAAGGATGTCGTCGAGCATGATGTCAATGTCAATTGTAGGGCGGGTCGCCAACCCGCCTTCTGCTGATGTCAATTGTAGGGCGGGTTGGCAACCCGCCCTACGCTTACGGCTTAAGAGGCAGGTTGACAACCTGCGCTACGCGCGCGTCAGCTTGCGATAGGTAAGCCGGTGCGGCCGGTCGGCCGACGCGCCCAGCCGCTTGCGCTTGTCCTCTTCGTACTCGCTGTAGTTGCCGGGATACCAGAACACCTGGCTGTCGCCCTCAAAGGCGAGGATGTGGGTGGCCACGCGGTCGAGGAACCAACGGTCGTGGCTGATGACCACGGCCGAACCGGCGAAGCTGAGCAGCGCCTCTTCCAACGCCCGCAGCGTGTTCACGTCCAGGTCGTTGGTCGGCTCGTCGAGCAGCAGCACGTTGGCCCCGCTCTTGAGCATCTTGGCCAGGTGGACGCGGTTGCGCTCGCCGCCGGAGAGCGTGCCGACGAGCTTCTGCTGGTCGGAACCGGCGAAGTTGAAGCGCGAGACATAGGCGCGCGAGTTGACCTTGCGCTTGCCCAGTTCCAGCATCTCCTCGCCGCCGCTGATCTCCTGCCAGACGGTCTTCTCGCTGTCGAGCGTGTCGCGGCTCTGATCCACGTAGGCCATCTTGACCGACTGGCCGACGGTCAGCGCGCCGTCGTCGGGCTGCTCCTGGCCGACGATCATGCGGAAGAGGGTCGTCTTGCCCGCGCCGTTCGGCCCGATGACGCCGACGATGGCCCCCGGCGGCACGTCGAAGCTCATGTCGTCAATGAGCAGCCGGTCGCCGAAGCCCTTGTCCACCTTCGCGGCGCGAATGACGATGTCACCCAGACGCGGGCCGGGCGGCACGTAGATTTCCAACTCTTCGCGGGCCTTCTCGCCGGCCTGCTCCAGCAGTTCGTTGTACTTGTTGACGCGCGCCTTGCTCTTGACGGTGCGGCCACGCGGCGACATGTGGATCCACTCCAGTTCGCGCTCCAGCGTCTTCATGCGCTGCGCCTCGGAGCGCTCCTCCTTGGCCAGCCGGGCCTGCTTCTGCTCCAGCCACGACGAATAGTTGCCCTTCCAGGGGATGCCATAGCCGCGGTCGAGTTCCAGAATCCAGCCGGCGACGTTGTCGAGGAAGTAGCGGTCGTGGGTGACGGCGATGACCGTACCGGGGTAGTCGCGCAGGTGCTTCTCCAGCCAGGCGACGGACTCGGCGTCGAGGTGGTTCGTCGGCTCGTCGAGCAGCAGGATATCGGGCTGCTTCAGCAGCAACCGCACCAGGGCCACGCGCCGCCGCTCGCCGCCGGACAGCACCGCCACCGGCGTGTCGGCCGGCGGGCAATTCAGTGCATCCATGGCCAGTTCCAGCCGGCTATCGAGGTTCCAGGCGTCCATGTGGTCAAGCTTGTCTTGCAGCTTGCCCTGGTCTTCGATGAGTTTGTCCATCTCGTCGGGCGACAGGTCTTCGCCGAAGCGGGCGTTGAGTTCGTCGAAGGCGCGCAGGGCATCGACCACTTCCTGCGCCCCCTCTTCAACGACGGCGCGGACGGTGCGCGTTTCGTCCAGCAGCGGCTCCTGCTCCAGGAAGCCAATGGTGTAGCCGGGGTTCAGGATGGTCTCGCCGATGAAGTCCTTATCGACGCCGGCCATGATGCGCAGCAAGGTGCTCTTGCCCGCGCCATTCAGGCCCAGGACGCCGATCTTGGCTCCGTAGAAGTAGGACAGCGAGATGTCGCGCAGGATGACGCGGTTCGGCGGGACGATCTTGCCGACGCCGATCATGGAGTAGATGACTTTGTTATCGGACATAACAGGTTAGTGGGTCAGTGGGTCAGTGGGTGAATGGATCAGTAGATCGGTGGGGAATGGGCTGTTGTCGTTCGCTTCGGGTTGGAAGTCGTAGATAGGGTCAGGTTCGCGCATTGGTTTGGGGGCGCAGAAGGAGGCAGCGTGGGCGATCATGCTGCCTATTAGGCGGCCCACTTCCTCGGTTTGGGCAAGTAGAATTCTGGCCTGTTGTTCGTCCAACTGTCTTACTGACCTACTCCCAACCGCGCCATCTCCTCCGCCGCCACAGCCGCCTCCAGCTTAGTGAACAGCGGCCGCGGCGCGGGCAGGTGGCGGCCGGCGGGCACGATGTTGCGCTCCCAGCGGCCGGCGGCCCCGGCCCCATCGTAAGTCAGCGCCAGATGGCCGCGCGCCGCCTCGTGGAACTTGCGCACGACGGACTCGCCGAAGAGCGGCCCGTCCTCACCCAGGAGCTCGCGCACGGTCTGGCTGGTGAAGGGCAGCACAGGCGCCCACAGGACGTGCAGACCGCTGATGGCTTGCAGGGCAACGTAGAGCGCCCGGCCCGTGGCCGCGGGATCCTTCTTCGCCGTAGCCCAGGGGCTGGTCTCCTCCAGGTACTGGTTGACCAACGTAGACAGGCGCAGCACCTCCTGCACGGCGGCGCGGAACTTGCAGCCGTCGTAGAACGTGGCTACGTCGTCGAAGCCGTCGTCGATGGCCGCCAGCAGGGCCTCGTCGGCCGCGGTCAGCGCGCCCGGCTCCGGCACGATGCCGCCGAAGTAGCGGCCGATCATGCTGAGCACGCGGTTGACCAGGTTACCCCAGTTGGCCACCAGCTCGTTGTTGTTGCGCTCGATGAAGCCGCTCCAACTCCAATCGCTGTCGCGCGCCTCCGGCATGTTGGTCGTCAGATAATAGCGCAGCGGGTCGGGGTCGTAGCGATCCAGCGCGTCGAGCATCCACACGCCCCAGTTGCGGCTGCCGCTGATCTTCCGCCCCTCCATGTTCATGAACTCGTTGGCGGGCACGTCGGTGGGCAGGTTGAGCGTGGCGTGGGGGTTGTCACTATACAGGCCGCGCGCGCCCAGCAGCTGGGCCGGCCAGAAGACGGTGTGGAAGGGGATATTGTCCTTGCCAATGAAATAGAGCGTGCGCGCGTCGGGGTTCTGCCACCAGTCGCGCCAGGCGTCTTCGTCGCCCTCGTTGCTGGCCCACTCGACCGTAGCCGACAGGTAGCCGATGACCGCCTCATACCAGACGTAGAGCACCTTGTTGTCGAAGCCCTCGACGGGCACGGGGATGCCCCAGTCCATGTCGCGCGTCACGGCGCGGCCGATCAGCCCACCGTCGATGAAGCCGCGGGCGAAGTTGATGACCTGCGGCCGCCAGTGCTCCTTGTCGTCGTGGATCCACTCGGCCAGCGAATCGGCGGCAATAGCCGGCAGGTCGAGGAAGAAGTGCTCTGTGTCGCGCAGCACCAGCGACGTGTTGTCGCGCTTGCTGCGCGGGTTGATCAGCTCAGCGGCGCTCTCGAACAGCGTGTTGCAGTTGTCGCATTGGTCGCCGCGCGCGCCGGTGTAGCCGCAGTTGGGGCATGTACCCTCCACGTAGCGGTCGGGCAAGAACTGGCCCGCCTCCGGCGAGTACATCTGCGGCGTTACCTTGCGATAGAGGTAGCCGTTCTTCTGCAATTGGAGAAACATATCCTGCGACACGCGGAAGTGGTTCTCGGTGTGGGTGCTGGTGAACAGGTCGTAGCTGATGCCCAGCCGGCGAAACAGATCCAGGAAGCGGGCGTGATAGTGCTCGTAGGTCTCCAGCGTGCTGCGGCCCAACTCCTCGGCCTTGACCGTTACCGGCGTGCCGTGGCTGTCGGAGCCGCTGACCATGACGACATGGTTGCCGCGCAGGCGCTGGAAGCGCGCGTAGATGTCGCCGGGCAGGTGAGAGCCGGTGACGTTGCCCTGGTGGATATCCGAATTGGCGTAGGGCCAGGCAATGCAGACCAGAATGTGCTCGGACTGGGCCTTATTCAACCTCGTCCTCCTCGTACTCTTCGAATTCCTCCGTCTCCTCCTCCTCGTCTTCGGTGATCTCGGTCAGGGCCTCGGCCAGCAACTCGAAGTCATCCTCGCTGATGCGGAAGAAGGACTCCGGCTCGATGTGGAGCTTGCCGAAGTCGGGGTAACTCTCCAACTCGATGGAGTCGGCGCTGACGCCGTGCTCCAGGTCGGCCGAGGCGGCGTCGACGTCGGTCGGGAAGAAGAACACCTTGTCGGCCTCAATGGTGAAGGTGTGTTGCTTGGGGTCGGCCTCAAAGACCTCGCCGGTGATGGTGACGACGGCGAAAAACGTTTGCGCCTCGACGGCATAGTAGATGAAGCGGTCGCCGGGCTTCAGGCGCTGGGCCAGCTCCGGCGTTGGCGCCATGACGACCCGCTCTTGCCAGCCGGGAAAGGCCAGTTCCTCGCCCGGCGGCAGACTGACGGCCTTAATGTAATGGGTCGTATCCTTGTTCGACTGGCGCAGATGGCGGCTGCTGGCCGCCCGCGCCTCCTGCTCGGCGACAATATTCTCCCAGATGCGGGCCTGGATATTGACGTTCAACTCCGCTTCCGTCCCATCGGCATAGCGCACGACCATGCGTGGGCCGTTCAGGGCCACGACTGTGTATTCACCGATGCGATTTCGATAAACCCCGTTGAGTTCGAACATCGCTCCTATTTTCACTCCTGTGCAAATTTGGGCCGCATAGTATCTGTTAAGTGCAGGCGGTGCAAATGGGGCCACGGCCCAGCCAATCCCCATGCCCGTAAGGGCACTACGCACCGGCAACGCGCTTCGTTTCAGGGCGCAATCACAAACGCCGCGCCGTCCCAGACGACGCCGACCCGGCCCGGCCGGTCGCAGCCGTCGCGGATCAACTCCGGGCGGCCGTCGCCGTCGCTGTCGCGCACGACCAGGCCGCCGGCGCAACGCGCGGGCACATCCAGCAGCGCCGGCGCGCCCGTTTCGGCCGACAGCACCCAGGTCGCACCGCTCTTGTCGTCGCGCA
>JAIBAS010000037.1 GCA_019695075.1 Promineifilum sp.
CTTAACTATGCCCCTCCAGTGATCTCCCCACCTGGTCTCGAACTGCCCCTCCCCTACCTCAAGTTACATGCTCAGTCAAATCCCGCGTATAATCATCGACAGGTAGCTGGACAAAGGGGTGGTGTGTTTCCACCACCCCTTTAGAGGGAATATGAGCGACGACCTGATCGTGACTGAGCAGCGTGAAGTGGAATTCTATGGCGATAGTCTATCGGCCGTGCGTGTAGCTGACGGGCGCATCTATGTCTCGTTCGCGCAGGTATGCGAAGCGCTCGGCGTGGACACGCGCGCTCAGCGGCGCAGGCTCCAGGAACATGACATCCTTAGTGATGGGCTGGCGCAAGGCACGTTGCCCACGTCCGGGGGGCCGCAGCGCATGTACCTGATGCGGGTCGATCTCGTTCCATTGTGGTTGGCAGGCATACGTGCTGGCGCAGTGCGTGAGGAGTTGCGCGCAAAGCTCTTGCGCTTCCAGCGTGAGGCGGCGACTGTCTTATGGGAGGCATTCCAGGAAGGACGGCTTACTACCGCCGACCCCACCGACCTCTTTGCCGGCGTGTCACCCGAGAGCGTGCAGGCGTACCAGCTGGCGCAGGCGGTGTTGCATCTGGCGCGAAACCAGATGCTGATGGAGCAGCGGTTGGGCGGCCGACTGGCAGCTATGGAAGAGCGGCTGGAGACGGTGGAGGCGGCGATGGCCCAGCCTGACCGTTTCGTCACGCAGGACGAGGCCAGCCAGATCAGCCAGGCGGTGAAGGCCGTGGCACTCGCCGTGGGAAAGAAGAGCGGCCGGAATGAGTTTGGGGCAGTGTACGGCGAGTTGTACCGGAAGTTTGGGATTACGGGGTATAAGCAGCTGCCGGCGCGCCGGTTTCAGGAGGCGATGCGGTTTTTGACGGAGTGGCATGAGAATGTGACCGACTCCCCCCTGCCCTTCTGAGTTACGAACACAGACCTTTTGCCTGTACGAGCCAGTATAAGCACAGGCTTGCCTTTGCCCCTAAGGAGCGGTGCGGGCGCAATTTGGGATATAGGCGCGAGCCGATGGACGACCTCAATTCCCGCCTGGTCGACGTTCTGTCCGACGCGATACGGACGCTCTTCCCACTGACTCCTGACCCTCGGAAACTGGTCAAGAAGCACGTCTGGCGTGATCGGCGCTATGTTGGCGAAAACGAAGGCAAGGTGGCCGCCTGGCGAGGCATGAGTGCCAACCTGGTTGAACTGGACTTTCGCTATCGGGCCGTCTTTATAGACGTTGTGGAGAACAACCTCCCCGTCCGGGAGCGATACCGGCTATTCGGCCCGGCTTTTACCGAGCACACGCTGCCACACGATCGGTTCGTCGTGATGTTCGTTCTGGACTTCCCGCTGGGCAGCGAGGAGGAGATCATCGCCCAGGGCTTCGTGCCCCGCCGGATGCACCGAACACTGCACGCCTGCGTCATTGCCCATCCCGACGAGTTCCTGGCCCAGTCGGTGTCGCATTGGACGGCCAAAATCGTTGGGCTAGTGCTACTCCAGCGGATTTTGTCCATCCATCGCAAGCCATTGGATGCCAACGAGGTGCCGTTTCAGAACCTGCTGTACCGGACGGGCTACCTACATGCTTACATCGTCAAGGGCGGGCTGGAACTGCACAAGCTGTCGCGGCCGCGGCGCGCTGGAGGTTTCGGCCATGATTTCCACGCTGTCGTCGCTAACCCAACTATTCCGGTCCCGCGGCCGTTTCCACTGGGAATCGAGGTCTATAACGCGGCCATCGGCTACCACGCCGAGAGCATATCCGGCTATGTGAATGAATACGGGCTGGCGGGGATGATTGTCGTCGCCAAGGACGACCCGTTCCCGGCGCTGGTGGCCGTTGGAGACCGGTTCCCACGGCCGATTATCCGGGGGCAGCATCTAACAGAACTAGGGAGCGAGGGCCGAATTGGGATACACCATCTGCCACTCGACAACGTCATCGCCGACCTGGAAAGGATGCAGGATGAAATCGGTCACCTGCTCGGCGGCACGGTCGGCCGGTCTAGTTGAGACGGGGTGGCGTTGTAGAGGAGAGGCAGCCGCATTTCCCGGTTGCCCTTGAGGGTACGGTTACCGCCCTTGCTTTCACGTCTCGCAACCGATGCCGTCGTGGTTGCGGTCGAAGTTGTGTGGGTCGGGGGGTAGGACGGTGAAGTTGCGGTAGGGGATGTCGTCGCAGTCTAGGTCCGGCGGTGGTGACGGGATGCAAACGGTGGGGTACGCGGGGTCACAGTCACCGGCCGGCGGTGTGGGCACCGGCGTTGCCGCGAAGCAGCCGCCGGTGGCAATGCTCTCGTAGTACTCCAGCAGCTCAGCCATCGCCGTATCAGGTGGGTAGCGGACGGCGTCGGCCCAGCCGTGGAGGACGAGCTCTCCATTCACAAACAGGTTGCCGACGTAGACGTAGCGGAGCAAGCGGCCGAATCTGTCTGTCTCACTGACATCTTTGACTAAGCGCACGGTTTGACCGGCGACGAGGGCCGCGTTGGCGTCTTTGGCGAGGGGCCCGCAGGACTCATCCATCTCCGGCGTGTTAATGCCGATGTAGCGGACGCGGAAGGTCGAACCGTTGATGCTCACGTCAATTGTGTCGCCGTCGACGATGTGGGTGACCTGGGCTAGGGTGCCAGGCTCTGAGGTTGCCGTCACTGTCGGCGATGGAGTTGCCGTAGGTAGCGGAGTCGGGGTGAAGCCGTAGTGGACGGAGGGTAAGTAGTAACCGTAGTTGGGACCAGGATAGGCAGCGTCGACCGAGTCGGACGCTGCCGGGGCGGTGGGTAGAGTCAGCGCGGCAGCCGCTAGGTAGAAAGCCAGTAGAAGTGGAGCGAAGGCAGCCGGCCACGAGCGGCCACCAGCGCGCAGATAACGATTCATCGTTAATTACTCTCGCAGCCAATACCGTCATCATCTGAGTCGAAGTTATGAGGGTCAGGCGGCAGAACAGTGAAGTTGCGGTACTCGATCTCGCTACAGTCCAGATCGGGCGGTGGAGAGGGAATGCAGACCGTCGGATAGGCTGGGTCACAGCCGGGATCTCTGGTGGCCGTGGGCTTTGGCGTCCGTGTCGGCTTGGTCGTCGCTGTGGGCTTCGGCGTGCGAGATGGCGTGGCAGTCGCCGTAGCAGTCGGCCGCGGTGTGTTGGTCGATGTCACCGTCATCGTTGCCGTCGGCGCGGCCGTGCGCGTGGGCGTAGCTGTGCCTGTTGACGTGCTGGTCGGCGCGATCGTGGCAGTAGTCGTTGCCGTTGGCGTCATCGTCGGGGTGCCGGTCGCTGCGGCTGTGGAAACGGTGGTGCTGGTAGCCGTTGGTGGAACAGGGCCCCCGCGATTGTCGCGCAGAACGACGGGCAGGTAAAGGTGGAGGATGGTGGCCTTGCCTTCTCCCAACGCGGTGGCGAGGCGGCTAACGCCGTGCAGGGTGGAGGTGAAGAGCAGGACTGAGACGATGAGAAACAAGGCTCGCCCATGTTGCATTGTTGGTACCTCCCCTGAGTGTGTGGAGGGAACAGTGTGGAGATGGTAGCTGACGCAGCGCATAGCGGCAATGGTTACGACCGTCTCGGTTCAAAAGTGACGAAGGGCTCACCGACTCGCATCGCCGCGAGCCCTTCTAAGCGAAGATGCTAACGAGCCATCTCGATACCGTCAATGGCGAATTTGGTCGGCAGGGACGCGCCGGTGGCGAGCCAGGTCAGCTTCTAGGCCAGTGTCCAGCCGCCGGGTAAGGTAACGCAGGTCTGCAAGGTATGTTACGAGGCTCAGCTCAGCCGAAGTGTCAGAAATTGACTAGCCCCAGACCTTTTGCGTTCGCCATAATGACAATAGATCAAGCGGAGGAGGTAGCAATGGGCAACGTTAACCTTGAGACGATTGTGCACGTTGTGACGATTGTAGGCGGGGTTATAGCGTTGGTGCTGGCAGGGTTACAAGTGGCTGAGACGTGGATCGAGATTGGAGAAAAGATGAGAAAACGAAAGAGAGAACAGCGGAGATAGGGCAGGTAATTGCCGGCACCTGGTAACCCGCTCACCGCTATGCGCTCTTGCCACGATAAGTGTGCATCTTGGATCGTCACGGTTGGCCTAGCCCGCACATCATGCCGTTTCTTGACACTCAGTGCGAGGCCCGTATTATTCATTCTATAGCGCCGTTTGTTCATATCAGGAGGTCGGCTGGTGGACGAAGACCTCGCGCGTCTCATTGCACAGCTTCACACCGCGCATGAAAAAGGAATTTTGGATGATGTCGCTTTTCGCGCGGCTCTAACCGCCGTGGGAGCGACCGAAACTTTCGGTGTCATAGCCGACAATAGCGCCATTGCTCAAGGAGGCGGCACAGCCGTTGGCAGGCGCGGGGTCGCGGTGGGTGACGTTGACGGCGATGTTATTACCGGCGATCACGTGGTGGTAGTGAAGGCAGGCGGACGCGTGATCGTTGGGGCTGATACAGTGGAAGAGATGACAGCGGTCGATCGCAAGTCGGCCGTGGGTCGTTATCTGGCGCATGCGAAACCCGGCCAGATGAAAGTAGTCACATTTGGGGCGTCAGGGATCGCCAGTTAGAGTCCCAAAAACAACCAACTCATCAAGGGTAAATCCAACGCAAGTTGCCTGGCCGCTGCAGCCAAGGCAGCACGCCGCTTGGCATATTCCGGTCGCCGGGCGATTTTCTGCCATTGGTCATCATCCAGCTCCAGCAATTCAAGCTGAGGAGAAGCGAATGCTGTCTTGTAAAGCTTGGGTCGAAAGATACCGGTTATCTTGTTCGAGCCGCGTTGCAGGCGGTAATGGTAACGGGCCAGCAGTGCATGCCGGTACTCTACGTGGAGACGATCCTGGTAAAACCAAAGGGTCACCCGCCTTCGTGACAATCCCCGCTCGGCATAGATATAGAAGCGTTGGATACTGACATTCCCATGCCGGTTAACCACTCGCGAGAATTGCAGATGGCGAAAGACGCGGCGCAACTGTTCGGGCGTGACGGCGCGGCCCAGCCGGCCATCCAATACGGCAACCGGTGTCAAGCGACCATCGATTCGGTCACGATGAGCCCAGTGGCGCGTTGTATTGAATAGCTGGACGAATGCCGCATGGGCATCTTCAATTTCGGTTAGAGTCTCAGCCTGGGTGAAGGCAGCATCAGCTAAACGGCGCTGGACGTTGAACTGGGTTTCGATGAGATTCTGCCAGGCTTGTCCTGACTCAATGGGACAGGGCTCGATATCCAGCCCCTCCAGTACACGCATAAACGCCTCCGCTTTGAAAATCGCAGCGTTGTCCGAGACGATACCCCACGGCACTCCGTAATCGCCAAAGGCAGCGTGCAGCAGTTGCAGGATGGCGATTTCGTCTTGATGGAGGGACACCATTCCCGCCAGAATGGTCCGCGAAACGCCTTCGATGATGCAGATACTGTAGACCTGCTTCCCTTCAAACCGGACGAGGTAGCGGACA
>JAIBAS010000499.1 GCA_019695075.1 Promineifilum sp.
TCATCCAGAGCGCGCTGGACACGCTGATGAAGGGGCGCACGAGCTTCGTCATCGCCCACCGGCTGAGCACGATCATCGGCGCGGATCAGATCGTCGTCCTCGACCACGGCCGCATCGTGGAGCAGGGGACGCACGAGGAGCTATTGGCCCGGCGGGGGCGGTACTACAATTTGTATACGATGCAGTTTCGGAAGACGGTTTAGAGAAGACCCTGGGGGCGGGTGGGCGATACCAGCCTGCCCGACATGCGCATCAAGGAGGCTATCCGGCAGCCGGCAATAATCGGACGCGAAAAGTCTAGTGAAATTCTTCACAAAAAGAGGTGACATTTGTCATCTAGCTTCCGCGACGAGGGCTATGCTATGCTGATCCTGCCATGCGCCGCTGTGACCGAGGGGAAGAGCAACGGCGCACTTGTCAGCCCGGCCGGGGCCATCGCCGAGAAGAGTCATTGCCATGACGGCGCGTCGCCAGGTTCCATTGTCCGCTATTCGCTCCCAGCGTGTTTTTGGTCTGCTATTTCTCTGTGTTGCTCTTCTATTGGCCGTGACGCCGGTTGCGTCGCAGGATGGGGAGGAACTGCCGCCCCACGAAGCCGCGCCGCCGCGCGAGGCGGCCGTCCTGGAAGTGACCGTTAGCCCTCAGCCCGATTTGAGCGCCGACCTGGGCGAGACGGCCACGTGCCCGCTGTCGTCGCCAATACGCTTAACTGAATGGCAGTATTAAGCGACGACTGAAGACGAGACGGCCACCGTGCCCGCTGTCGTCGCCAATACGGGCAATATCGCCGCGCGGGGTGTCATCGTCAGTGTGACGGACGCCGGCCTGCTGGAAGGGACGCCGGTCAGCGTGGGCGATCTGGCTCCCGGCGCGCAGGTGTCGCTGGATCTGCCCGTCGCGGTGGTGGGTCGGTCGGCCTTTCCGCTGCCCTTTGCCGTGCAGGCCACGGCCGACAACGTTGAATATCCGGCCATTGTCACCGCCGAACAGACCTTCGCCCCGCCCGACAGCGGCCTCTACCTGCCGGGGTTGAGCCGGGCGTGGGTGCTGTTGGAGCATCGCCGCGAGCGTTACGACGCCGACAATCCGGTCGGCCGGACGCTGCTGTGGGTGGAACTGTCTAACCCCAACCTCCACGACCGGCCGGCCCACATCAACCTGCACCGGCTGCTGCGCGGCCGCGTGCCGGCCGATCTAACCGTGCGCGTGCTCTACTATCCAACCGAACTGAGTACGCCGCAGGAACTGCCCATCACTTACAACCCGGCCGGAACGCGGGTCGAGTTGGTGCTGCCCGGGCCGGGGCGCTATCTGGTCGAATGGACGCGGGACGAGGCTCCCGACAGCGCGACGGCCGCCGGCGAGGCCGCGCCGCTGGCCGCCGCAGCGACGGAGCCGGAACTACCGCAGGGCTGGACGCCCAGCTACCACGCGCCGCTGGTCTCCGAATTCACCGGGGCGGTGACGCTGCAATACCCCATCGTCACCCCGCCGGGCGCGGCCGGGCTGCAACCCAACCTGGGCCTGTCCTATAGCAGCGCCAACGGCAATGGCATGATGGGCCGCCTGCAGGCCGACGAGACCGGCTTCGGCTGGACCAACAACGCCCTCATCGACGTGACCCAGGCGCTGGACGCCTGTCAGGACAACGTCTGTGTGGCTCAGGGCGACATTGATGGCAACCCCAATACCAACGACCCGTACGATCCATACACCCTGTCATTCGGCGGCGTAGGCTACGAACTGGTACACAGCAACGGCAAGGCGGCCAACGGCCAGCCGGGGCGCTACTATGCCCAGGGCAATGCCGGGTTGTACATCGAGCTATGCAAGGCGCCACTATCCACCTATTGCGGCCATCTTTCCGACGTGGACGGCATGACGTACACACAGAGCAACGTCGTCTGGCGCATCAGCGGGCCGGACGGCACGACTTACCGTCTGGGTGGGACGAGCAACTCTGAGCAAGAGGTTCTGCGCCCGGCCGACGCCACCGGCGTGGATAACCTGGCCCTGCGCTGGCGAGCCGATACGATTGTGGATCGTTTTGGCAATGTCATGCGCTATCATTACGTCGAAGACACGTATACCGGTTGGGTTCACCCGGAGTACATTCACACTCCGGCCAGCTACCTGGAAAGTATCACCTACGACGATTACCGCATCGAGTTCGACCACGTGCAATTGCCCTATGGCGCGTACCGCGAGCAGGGCTATGGCTACTCTATCAGCTACCAGACGCGCCGCCTGGGTCAGGTTAGAGTCAAGATCGTGTCGAGCAACCAACAAATCCGCCACTACTCGTTGACCCACGACTACCAGCGCTACGGCCAGGACAACGACACCGACCATTTGCCGCTGGAACAGGTGCTGGACCCCCAGTATGGCACGCAATCCCCGTGGTGCGCGGCGTTCAACTACGTTCTGGATTTCAAGGATGGCGACAATCCCGACGACAACGTGACTTTTGTGCCCAACAAGATGCCGGTGCTGTTGAGCATCCATGAGGGTGGCAGCAACGGGGCCGTCAAGTCCAGCACGCCGGACACGACCTTCCGCTACGTCTTCCTGGGCACGGGCTTATATGACCACGCCGCGGCCGGGCCTCACCTGCGCTATTGCTTCCCCTACCTGGACACTGTCGAGACCCTCTATGGCCCGGCCGACGCGGCGACGCCGACGACGGCCTACACTTGGCGCGACGAAACCAGCGCCAACCCGCCGACAACCAACTACGGCGGGCTGCTGGGCGCGTCGTATCTGGGCCGCTACGTCAACGTCGTTGACAAGGAGACAGCCTACTCCGGCTTCACCGACGACGCGCCCAACCTGGAGTCTTACTTCACTTACGCCTCGCCCAACCTGCAAGGCGACAAGAACACCTTCCAGGGCTTTGCCACGGTCAACCGCTGCCAGGGCGCGGCCTGCGCCGGGGCGTGGGCGCGCAAGACAACACTGAGCTTCGTCATCAAACCCTACTACGCGGCCGACGCGGCGCTGACCGGACGCACAAGTCAGTCCGACCTGCGCGCCTATCCCGACACGCTGACGGCGCGGACGGAGTCCACCTGGGCCATGCTGGACGCCGACGGAGTGAGCGGCATAGACCCATCGCGCGCGCCGGTGCTGACGCAGCAGATCGCGCGCGATTATCGCGGCGGCGAGGTGGCCACGCGCACCAAGTACGTCTACGACGCCTATGGCAATCAGACACAGACACAGGAGTTCGGCGACTTGCTGACCGGCAATACGCCCAAGCGCACGCTAGAACGTCTCTATGCCGTCAACACCAACGTGGGCAGCGATCGCTGGCTGGTCAATCTGCCGTGGCGGGAGACACTATGGGACGGAGCGGCCGGCGGGGGCGCGGCCAAAATCGTGCGGCGGACACACTTCCGCTATGATAACACGACCTGCGCCAACGTCGGCGCTGCGCCGACACAGGGATTGCTTAGAGCCGAAGACCATTACGTTCCCGGCTACGGCAATAACCTGGGCTGTCCCGGCACTGATTGGCTGACCACGACCTATAGCTACGGCGGCTTGACCGGTGATTGGTGGCAATTGACCCTCGTCACCGACCCGGCCGGCCGTCAGCGCACGTTCACGTGGGCCAACGATACGCAGTTGAGTAAGGTGACAACGGCCGTCGGCGACGTTAAGTACACCTACGACACCGTCTTTCGCTGGCAGGTGCGCGACGTGACGCAACCCAATGGGGCGACAACGCGCTATCTTTACGACGTACATGGCCGGCTGCGCGAGGTGAAACTACCCAAACCGGGTGATGGCACCGTGGGGCCGACGGCTGTCGAGTATAATTACGCCGACACGAGCAACCCGTTCTACGTGGAAGAGAAGAATTGGGCTGTGGACAGCGTCAACCCGCCGACAACGCGCACCTTCTACGACGCGCTGGGCCGGCCGCTGCAAACGCGGCGCTGGAACGTCGCCGGCGATGACTTCACCCGGGCCATCATCGACACGGCCTACGACAATCTGGGCCGGCTGACGTGTGAGACACCGGCCATGCTCGATGCCGGCGCTGTGGACAGCTTCAACACCGCTTTGCGCTGTGGCAGCCAGTCGCGCACGAGCTACACCTACGATGTGCTCGACGAGCAGACATCAGTGATGGGCATCAACTGGGCGACGACAAGCACCACCGTGAGCGGCCGGCAGCGGCAGATCACCAATGGCAACGGTCATACGACGACCTATACCTACGACGACCTGGGGCGGCTGACGCAGGTCGTGGAGCCGGCCGGCGGCATGACGATGACGTATAGCTACACACTGGCCGACGACTTGTTAAGCGCCGCGGGCAGCAACGGCGTGACAACGACGATGGCCTACGACAAGCTGGGCCGCAAGACGGGCATGACCGACCCCGACATGGGCGCGTGGAGCTATGGCTATGACGGCGTCGGCAACCTGACACGACAGACGGACGCCAAGAACCAGCGGCTGTGCTTCTACTACGACGCCGCGGGGCGGCTGACCCAGAAGACCCTCAGTGGCACAGGCACGGCGGCTTGCCCCGGGCAGCCCAACGGTACCACCCTGGCGACCTACGTCTATTCCACCGACGACGGCAAGGATAAGGGAATGCTCACGAGCGTCTCCGGCCTCAGCGGCCTCAACGCTGCCGGCGAAGGAGATGGCGTCGCCCTGTCTTTTAGCGACGTCTATGCCTATAACTATCGCGGACTGGTGACCGGCCACACGCGGACGGTCGACGGCCGCAGCTTCACGCTGAACACCGGCTACGATGCGGCCGACCGGCTCAACTCGCTGGCCTATCCGACCAATCAGATGGTGACGATCGGCTATGAGGGCGAACTCCCTGAAACGTTGGTGGTCGGCGGTTCGATGAATCTGGTGAGTCACCTCAACTATACTCAGCGTGGCGAACTGACCTGGCTGGATCGCGGTCTGTCGGCCGCGGACACGGCCTACTACTACGAGGGTAGCGCTAAAGGCTTCCGGTTGAAGGAAATACGCCACGTCGTCAGCGGCGACGGTCTGCCGGACTACCTATTTACCGAGTACGACGCGCTCAACAACATTCTGGAGATGACGACGCGCGTGACCTACAACGGCGTCAACGGCGACGAGACGCAGACCTTCACCTACGATGCCGTCAACCGCCTGGCGACGGCCAAGGCGGTGAGCAGCCTGCCGACGTATAACTACAATTATAGCTACAGCTACGGGATCGGCGGCAACATCTCCAAGCGGACCGACGTCAACAACGGCACGAACTGGACCTATGCCTACGGCACACCGACCGACGGCGCGCACGCCGTGACGGGCATCAGCGGCGGCCTGGCGGCCAG
This sequence comes from Promineifilum sp., assembly GCA_019695075.1. GTDB lineage: Bacteria > Chloroflexota > Anaerolineae > Promineifilales > Promineifilaceae > Promineifilum. The sequence goes on from JAIBAS010000499.1 coordinate 5,340, forward strand.
CTTTGTCTACGACGCCAACGGCAACATGACCACGCGCACAGTGGCCGGGGTAACCTACACGCAGCGGTTCGACGTGGAGAACCGGCTGGAGACCGTGACGGTCAACGGCCAGACGACCCGCTTTGTCTACGACGC
>JAIBAS010000443.1 GCA_019695075.1 Promineifilum sp.
GCCCGTCGAGGGCCACGGCCGCGCCGAAGCGGCCGAGGCCACCCTGCGCGGCGTCATCGCTGCCGCCGAGGATGGCCAGCGGCTGGGCACGTGGCGGCATCTGCCGGAAGCCTACGACCTGCTGACCCGCGTCTTGCAGCGCCAGGGGCGCGGCGATGAGGCCGTCTGGCGGGCCACACGTCGCTGAGCCAACACCCGCCGGCTCAAACACAGCGTCAAGCGCAGCCATTCGGCATCGGCGGCCATCGGCCAAATCCGTGCCGTCTGCGTCCCATTCTTCCCCTGCCCGTACCTTTGCCGCCGGTCAATCGTGCCTTTCCCGTCTCTTTGGCTGTGGTATACTTGCTCACCGGGTTCGCGAACGGCCGGTCGACGCCAGCGCCACACGGCCGGCACTTGCGGCCATTGCCCTAGCGAGCATCCTGCTATCACAATAGCGACGGTTTCCGGGGCCGGAAACCGCTTTGAGCGCACTCTTGGAACTGTTCAACTCATTACTGGAACGCCTCAGCCTCATCCGCGTCGTTGATGTCATCGACATCCTCCTCGTCACCCTGATCATCTTCGGCGTGCTGATGCTCATCCGCGGCACGCGCGCCGTGCAGGTGCTGCGCGGCATGCTGGTGCTGGCGGCCATCATCTTTGTCCTGGCCCAGATTTTCGAGTTGCGCGGCTTCACCTGGCTGCTCGACAACATGCTGCCCGTGCTGCTGCTGGCCATCCCGGTCATCTTCCAACCGGAACTGCGGCGGGCGCTGGAACAATTGGGCCTGGCCGGCCGCTATCTGCGCTTCTTCCGCCGCGACGAGATCAACCCCGTCGTCGTCGCCTTCAAGGACGCCGCCCTGCGCCTCTCGCAACGGCGGCACGGGGCGCTGGTCGTCTTCGAGCAGGACACCGGCCTGCAGGAGTACATCGACACCGGCGTCAAGCTGGAGGCCGAGCCGTCGCCGGAGCTATTCCTGACCATCTTCAACAAGCACACCGAACTCCACGACGGGGCGATCATCATCCGCGGCGAGAAGTTGGCCGCGGCCGCCTGCGTCCTGCCCCTGTCCACCAGCAGCCTGTCCGACCGGCAGATGGGGCTGCGCCACCGCGCCGCGCTGGGCATCAGCGAGGTCAGCGACGCCGTGGCTGTCGTTGTTTCCGAGGAGACGGGCCAGGTGTCCATCGCCCACAACGGCCGCATCCTGCGCCGCCAGGAGATCGCCCGCCTCGACACCATCCTCCACGCCATGCTGACCGGCCCGCGGCAGCCCGTTTTCGAGAGGGAGGCCCGTGAACCGCGCGCGTGACATCCTGACCAACGCCGCCTCCTTCCTGCTGGCGCTCGTCCTGGCCATTGCCATCTGGACCAACGCCTCCGAGGCCCAGGACCCGGTGTTGACGCGCTTCCTGGAGGTGCCGCTGAAGATCGTCGGCCTGCCGGCCGATACCGTCCTGGCCGAGGTCGATGCGCGCGAGGTCGTGCAGATTCGCCTGGAAGGGCCGGACTCCATCCTGGAGGCGGCCTCACCGGAGGACTTCACGGCCACGGCCGACGTCAGCCGGGTTCCACCCGGTGAACCGACCTCGGTCGATATCACCGTTACCGGTGGCCGGCCAGGGGCGACGATCTCCTTCATCACGCCGGAGTCGATCGACGTCTTGCTGGAGCAACAGGTGACGCGCGAAGTGCCTGTGGAGTTGGACCTGCGTGGCACGGTCGCCCGCGGCCACAATCAGGGCGAGCCGCTGCTGGACCCGCCCACCATCCGCGTCTCCGGCGCGGCCAGCCGCGTCAACGAACTCGACTTCGCCCTCGTGACAGTCTTCTTAAACAGCACCGCCGAAACGCTGGTCGAGACCTCCGAGCCGATCTTCTACGACCGCTCCGGCCGCGTCGCCAGCGTCACCGGGCTGGACCTCAGCAGCCAGGAAGTGACGGTGACGATCCCGGTCGAGGAAGCGGCCGGCTTTGCCGACAAGCTGGTGACGGCGGTGTGGGCGGGCGAGCCAGCCCCCGGCTATCGCCTGCTCAGCGTCACCGTCGATCCGCCCAGCATTCTGGTGGAGGGCCGCCCGGCGCTGGTCAACCGGCTGACGAGCGTGCGCACGGAGGCCATCGACATCACCGGGCTGACACAGTCCTTTGAGCAAGCAGTTACCCTTGACCTGCCGGAAGGCGTCACCGTCGATCCGGAGCAGACCGTCACCGTCCGCATCGAGATCGAACCCATCCTGACCACCAGCACCTTCATCCGCGTGCCGGAGACGCGCGGGCTGCCGTCGACGTTGGAGGCTACGGCGACGCCGTCACAGGTGCGGGTCGTGCTCTTCGGCCCCCTGCCCGTGCTCGACGCGCTAGCGGAGAACGACGTGCGCGTTACTCTTGACCTGTTTGGCCTGGAGCCGGGAACTTACTCTATCGAACCGGACGTTAGCGTGCCCGACCGGGGCATCGAGATTCGCTCCGTCCAACCCACGGCCGTCAGCGTGACCATCGCCGAGCCGGAAGCCGAGGCCGAGGCCACGCCAACGGTCGCCGCCACGGAGGGCGAGCCGGCATCCACGCGCGTCGCGGCAGCGACAAACGCGCCGGCCCCGCGGGCGGCCACGCTGCCGGCCGTCTGCTTTCTGCCGCCCAACGAGGCCGTGGATGAGGCCCTGACAACGATCTGTGCCGGGAGGCAATCACCGCAATGAGTCGCAAGTCCCTGGTGGCCCTGGTCGGCCGGCCCAACGTGGGCAAATCGACCCTGTTCAACCGCATCATCGGCCGTCGCCTGGCTGTCGTCTCCGACGTGGCCGGCACCACCCGCGACCGGCTCTACGCCGACGCTGAGTGGGGCGGCGTAGTCTTCACGCTGGTCGATACCGGCGGCATCGAAGTCACCGAGGGCCGGGCCACCTCGCCCCTGTCCGAGGATTCGGAGCAGTTCCTGCCCCTCATCCGCCAGCAGGCGACCGTTGCCATGCAGGACGCCGACGCCATCGTCCACGTCGTCGATGGCCAATCGGGCATCACCGCCGCCGACCGCGAGGTGGCCGACATCCTGCGCCAGACGAAGAAGCCCGTCTTCGTCGCCGCCAACAAGCTGGAGTCGTCGAAGCTGTGGGACACGGCCTACGAGTTCTACGAGCTGGGGCTGGGCGAGGTCTTCGCCGTCTCCGCCCTGCACGGCTCCGGCACAGGCGACCTGCTCGACGCCATCGTCGGGGCCTTGCCGCCGTTCGACCCGGAGGAGGAGGCCGAGGACACGTCGGTCAAGATCGCCATCCTGGGCCGGCCCAACGTCGGCAAATCGACGCTGCTCAACAAGCTGGTGGGCGAGGAGCGGGTCATCGTCAGCCCCATCGCCGGGACGACGCGCGACGCCATCGACGAACGGCTGCGCTGGCACGGCCAGGAGTTCACCCTCATCGACACGGCCGGCATCCGTCGCCGCGGCAAGATCGACCAGGGCGTGGAGAAATACAGCGTCCTGCGCGCCCTGAAAACGCTGCGGCGGGCCGATGTGGCTCTGCTGCTCATCGATGGTGAAGAGGGCGTCACCGCGCAGGACGCCCACATTGGCGGGATGCTGACCGATGAGAACGTCGGCGTCATCATCCTGGTCAACAAGTGGGACATCGTTGAGAAGGACGCCTACACCATGCCCGCCTACGAGAAGACAGTGCGCGGCGAGATGGCCTTCCTGTCCTACGCGCCGCTGCTGTTCGTCTCGGCCGAGACGGGCCAGCGGCTGAACAAGATATTCCCGACGGTGCTGGAAGTGCAGGCGGCGCGCCACCAGCGCGTGGGCACGGGCGAGCTGAACGACCTGCTGCGCGACATCCTCGCCAACCACCCACCGCCGACCAAGGCGGGCACGCAACTCAAGTTCTACTACGCGACCCAGGTGGCCGTGGCCCCGCCGACTTTCGTCTTCTTCGTCAACCGGCCGGAGATGATCCACTTCGGCTATGAGCGCTACATCGAGAACCGCATCCGCGAGCAGTTCACCTTCAGCGGCACACCCATCCGGCTGCTGTTCCGCGGACGCAAAGACGAGCGCCCCGGCCGCGACGACTAGCGCCCGCCCGCCCGCGCGGCGACAAGCCCCCGCAGCGCGTCGGCCATCTGCCGGCCGATAGCGCCAATGCTGTTGCCGGCCAGATAGCGGGCGTGGCCGGCGGCGGCGATGCGCTCGCGCAGCGCCGGGTCGGCCCGCAGCGCGCTCAGCCCGGCCGCCAACGCCTCCGGGCTGTTGCGGGCCACCAGGTAGACCTCCTGCCGGTCGGCCAGCGCGGCGCGGATGGTCGGCGAGTCGCCGCTGATGACCGGCCGGCCCATCGCCAGCCCTTCCCAGACCTTGTTCTGCACGGTGAAGTTCGCCTGGCGCGTCGTGCCGAAGACGCCCAGGCAGACATGCGCCGTCGCCAGCCCGTCGAGCAGCTCGTCCTGATCGACAAAGCCGTGGAAGGTGACGTTGCTCAAGCCCAGCTCGGCCGCCCGGCTGACGATGCGCGCCTTCTCCGGCCCGCTGCCGTAGAACTCGAAGCAAATGTCGGTTTCTTCGCGCAGCAGCGCCGCCGCGCCGAGGATGGCGTCCATGCCATGCGACGGCAGGTAGCCGCCGTGGTACGTAACGCGGAAGCGGTCATCGGGCGGGCGCGCCGGCCGGGGGTGGAAGACGGTCTCGTCCGCGCCGTGGGGCACGTAGCGGAAGCGCTCGCGCGGCAGGCTGTACTTGTCGGCGATGTAGCCGCCGTACTCCGGGTTCTCGGCGATGAGCAGATCGGGCCGGCGCAGCCCGCCGCGCTCCAGCCGGAAGAGCAGCGCCCCGGTGGCCGGGTGGGCGGCGATGAGACCGCGCTCCTCGGCTACCAGGTGTAACGACATGAGGATGTCGAGGGCCACCGGCGCGCCGCGGCCGTGGGCCAGGCGGCCGAGGTAAGCGTCGAACTGGCCGGGGTAGCCGATGAGCATCACGTCGTAGGCCGGCGCGGCGGCGTGGGCGCGGATGAGGTCGCGATAGGCCGCGGCGACCCGCCCCCAGAAGCGCGGGTTGCGCCAGCCGCCGCTGGCCTGGGCAACGCGATCCTCGATGCCGTGCCACAGCGTCGCGTGGCAGACGTGTACGACCACGTCCGGCTGAGCCTGCAAGCCCTTGAGGACGATCTGGTTGCGGGTATAGCCGGCGCGGTAAGTGCCGAAGTAGCAGACGCGCAATGGCCGCGCGGCGCTATCGGCCAGGGGGATGGGATTCATCGTCGTCATTATAGCAGCGGCCCGACGGCCCGGTACAATAGCGGCATGATCCTCGTCACCGGCGCAACCGGCTTCATCGGCCGCTCGCTCACCCGCGCCCTCGACCATGCCGGCCACGCCTGGCAGCCCTACACCGCCCGCCTGAGCGACGCGGCGGCGCTGGCCGAGGCGCTGGACGGGGCGACGACGATCATCCACCTGGCCGGGGCCGAGGCGCGCGGC
>JAIBAS010000565.1 GCA_019695075.1 Promineifilum sp.
TAATTGCTACATACTCGGCCGAGGATTGTGGTTTGGGGATAGGTAACCTGTCTTCCAACAAACCGCGCACGTGCATATCAATCGCCTCGTGCATGTTCTTGGCTGCCTGAGCGCGAGTCTTTCCAGTCGCTACACAGCCGGGCAAGTCAGGAGAGTAAGCTGAGTAGTTGTTCTCCGCCTTTTCGATCACGATTAGAAACCGATGCATCTCTACTCCTTCTTATCACTGGGCTTGGGCAACTGGGCCTGCTTTAAAACGCTGTTGAGTGTTCCGGGAGCCAAATCATCATACGGTTGGTGTCGCTATCTACTTCTCGGCCTGATCCAGGTCGCCGCGCACGTCGCGGCTGAAGTCCCAGTTGAGGTAGTAGGACGTCGTTGGCAGGGCCAGTTCGACGGTGTGCAGCGCTTGCAGGCCGACGCGCACGCCCTTCGGCCGGCAGCTAAGCAGGTGGCCGCCGTGGGCCAGGTCGTCGGACAGGAAGTGGAGGTGCATCCCCGGCACGCTGACCGAGGCCATGAAGTCGGGCGTGAAGAAGCCGGCCAGCGTGCCGCGAATGTCGTCGAACTCGAAGACCGGCTGGTCGCGGGCGATCTCCACCAGCGGCACGTAGCACTCCGACTTGGGCACGGAGCGCACGCGCATGTGGGCGAAGTCGCCCTCAATGCGGAAGGCGTAGAAGAGGTTGGGCGAGGGTAGGGAGGCCTGCAAGCGCCACAGGAAGTCGTCGTGGCTCAACGCGCCGCCCAGCTCCAGGTGGCGCTCCGGCCGGAAGAAGGTGACGCAGGCGAAAGGCGTCAGCGCGTCGTCGCCCACTTCGGCCACACGGCCGTCGGCGGTCATCTGGTAGATGTGGCCGTCGAGCATGACCATCTCGCCGTCGAGCATGTCGAACGTGCCCAGCCCGAAGTCGCCGTGCCGCCGCACCTCGCTGAAGGGCACGCGCTCCTCGTAGATGCCTTCGACGATGGCGTTGACCGGGGCGGAGAGGTAGAGTGTATTGTCTTTCATGGGTTGCGTGTCGTGCAGGCTACTAGGCTGGCGGCTACAGGCTGACAGCCTGTACTACGCAACGCATGATCAGTTGTGTCTCCGATGCCCGGCCGACCTCGACAAAGCCCGCGTCGCGGTAGACCGAAGAGCGCTTCCAGATCGGGCCAGCGCTCGGCGGTTACAGGGTGGACTAGAAGCTCCATCTCTATCACCTATTGGGCAGCATGATCCCTGGTGCGCTGCCAGGGCCAGTGGCCTTCAAGTTCGACCAACAGGGACCAACTCAGGAATGTACGAATGACCACCAGTAAGCCCAGAATCAGCACGCTTTCCAGCGTTGCTTCCACCGCGACCGTCACGATGATGTCGGCCGCTACCAGGATTTCCAGGCCCAGTAGCAACGCTTTTGCCAGACTGACCTTGAGATCATGGTAATGATCCCCCGCCGTGCGCTGGAAGACACCGCGCACGAGATAGCGCGCCAGCGCCGCCGCGATGGCGACGACGATGACCACCACCGCCAGCACCTCGACAATGATAGCGGCGCCATGGATCCATTCGGGCACAGTTCTTGCCGCTCCGGCGGCCACGGTAAGAGGTAGCATAGGCATCAATCCCTTGAGCGCGTTGATCAGTGCGGCATCCTGTATCCTTTTGGTTGCTAACGGCTGGAATGGGCCATGTCATCAATGGCGATGACGATCATCAGGATGACCACCTCATCCTGGCCGGGCGAGATCTGAACGCCATAGGTGTCGCGCACGCGGAAGAAGCGCTTGGACACCTCGGCCACCGTGTTGCGCCCGTCGCCGATGGTGTACTCCAGGTTCAGGATGTTGCCCTGCACGGCCAGGTCCGGGCCGTTGCGGATGTTGACCGTCCAGCGATCGCGCAGGGGGGTGATGAGCGCTTTCCTGACCAGGCCGATGCGCTGACCGTTGGGGTCTTCGATCTCCATCGTGTCGCGCACGCGCGCCAGGCGCTGCTGGATGCGGGCCAGTTGCTGGCCGCGGCTATCTTCCAGAATGAGGGTGTTGCGGACGCGCAAGGCCCGGCCATCCACCTTATAGGCTCTGAGGCCGCGGTCGTTCTCGATCCAGAAGTCGTTGCCGATAGCGAACATCCGTTGGCGAATCTGGTAGCGGGCGGGGCCGCCGGTGGTGGGGTCGGCCCCGGTCGGGCCGCCGTGACGCTCCTCGCGTCCGGCTTGGCGGTTATCTCGTCGTAGCATGGTAACACTCCATTGAAACTGAATTGGCGGCTCTAAGCCCCAGGGCGCGCACGCCGGTGCGCCCTGGGGCAAACAGGCCGGTGCGCCTCTATCCCATTAGGGCGTGACAATATTGAACCAGAACTCGAAAGTGTCTAGCAGCGACAGGAACTCGACGAACTTCGTTGGGTCGCCCTCGATTGTTGCCTCGCCCGCGGCCAATTTCTCGGCCGCGGTGGCCTCGCCCAGCGCGATCTGGTCGAGCGTGGCGCGGGTTGTGGTTAGCGAGGCATCGGCGTGGTCGGCGTGTTTGCCGCGCGCGTGGTTCAAGACGCCGTTCTCGACCGTCAGGACGTAGCGCTCATCGATGTCGGTAAAGTGGGTGTTGAGGACAATGGTCTTGCCCACGGCCCGCGGGCCAATGAGCCGCACCGCCAGCAGATCGAAGAACATATCCAGTGGGGTGGCCCGGACGGTGTCGGGGCTGAGGGCTTTCGGCGCGGGCAGGTCTAGCACGCCGTCGCGCAGCTCCTTGGCCCCACTCAGATAGAAGTTGCGCCACGGGCCGGACTCGGCCTGATAGCCCATTTGCTCCAGCGCGTCGGCTTGCAACTGGCGCGCGGCCTGATTGTCAGGGTCAGCAAAGACCAGATGATTGACCACCTGGGCCACCCAGCGATAGTTGCCCTCGTCGAAGGCCTGTTGGGCTTTGGCCAGTAGCGCGTCGGCCCCGCCGGCGAGATCGACGTATAACTTGCCGGCCGCTTCCGGGGGCAGTGGGTGCAGGTTGGCCGGGTTGCCGTCGAAGAAGCCCAGGTAGCGCTGATAGACGGCCTTGACGTTGTGGTTGACGCTGCCGTAGTAGCCCCGGTTATACCAGGCCCGGAAGAGTTCGGCCGGCAACTCGATGATCTCCGGGATTTCCAGAATGGTGTAGCCCTGATTGGCCAGCCGCAGCGTCTCGTCGTGCAAGTACTTGTACATATCGCGCTGCTTCTTCAGGTAATCGATGCACGCCTCATAGCCCCATGTGGGCCAGTGGTGGCTGGCGAAGATGAGGTCATAGCGGCCGGCAAAGCGGTCAATGGCTTCATCGAGGTAGGCGGCCCAGATTTTGGGGTCGCGCACTTGCGCCCCGCGCAGGGTGTAGAGGTTGTGCATATTGTGGGAGCAGTTCTCGGCCATGCACAGCGCCCGATACTTGGGGAAGAGGAAGTTGAACTCGGCCGGCGCTTCGGCGCCGGGCGTCATCTGAAACTCGATTTCCAGGCCATCGATAGTCATCGTCTGGCCGGTCGCGGTGATGGAGTCGGTCGGGGCGATGAGCGATGGCAGGCCCGAGGAGGTCGTTTGCCCCAGGCCCGTGCCGATTTGGCCCTTCACGCCTTTGGGAACCAGGTTGCCGTACATATAGCTGGCCCGGCGGCTCATGACGTTCCCGGCAATGACATTCTCGCTGATGGCATGCTCCAGGAAGTGCTCCGGCGCGATGATCCTGACCTTGCCGGCGTGGACATCGTCTTCGGAGATGACACCCTTCACGCCACCCCAGTGGTCTATATGGCTGTGGGTATAGATGACGGCCACAATCGGCTTCTGGCCCAGGTGGCGATAGACCAGTTCCATACCGGCCTTGGCGGTCGGTATGGTGACTAGGGGGTCTATGACGATATAGCCGTTGTCGGTCTCGACAATACTCATGACCGACAGATCGAAGCCGCGAATCTGATAGATGCCGTCGGTGACCTGGAACAGGCCGTGGTACAGGGCGTTCAGACGCGAGATGCGCCACAGGCTGGGGTTGACCGAGGGCGGGGCCGTCTCCTCTTCCAGGAACGGGTACGCGGCCAGGTTCCACGCCGGCCGGCCGTCGCTATCAGTGATGACCGGCTCATCCAGGCTGGCGATGAACCCGCGCGCCGCCGCTTCGAAGTCGCGGGTATCCTCCCAATGCAGTTCATTCAGCAGCGTCTTGTTAGCCGCTTCGGTAAAAGGTGTCGCGTCTTTCTGGGCCATGATATCTCCTTGTTGCTTTCTTGTGGGCATGCTTATTGCATTAGGTGAGCTGATGAACAACAATCCGTGTTGGCCGGCCTGTCAGGCTTTCATGATCACCGGTGACTTTTCCAGCCACGCATGCGCATCGGCCAGGGCGACATTAACCGCCGCGCCGATTTGGGGCGTTGCGGGCACAACGCGCTCCCGGCCGATAAGGCCGACCAGGCCCGTGCGGTATAATTGCTCTGTCAGCCCGCGACTGACGCCGGCCAGATAGAGGCGGCCGTCTTTCGCTTGCAATGATTCGGCGTAGCGGCGCAGCACGCCGATAAAGGTGCTGCCGACTTCTTCATAGCCGCGCATGATCAGGACAACCGCCGCCCGTTGGGTCTCGCCGACTTCGGGCAGGAGTGTCTCCAGATTCGACGCGGCGGCGAAGAAGAGATCGCCATAGGGCATGAGCAGGATCACGCTTTCGCTTTTCAGCTGCGCCGGCGCTTCTTGCTCAATCGGAAATCCGTCCTGCACCGGCGACAACTCGACCAGCCGCACCTTTGACGAGGATTGCACAACGTGCAGCATGATCGCTACGGCCACGCCGACAAAGACGGCATATTGCAGGGGAATGATCAGGGTGGCTACCAGAGTCAGCCCCATGGCGATGCGCGACGTGAGATTGGTCTCCCAGACGGTGCGCAGCGCGCCGGGCCGCAGGCTCTGGACGCCCACGGCGATGAGCAGCCCGGCCAGGGCGGCGGTGGGAATGAAGCTAAATAGCCGGCCGAACAACAACACGAGCGGGATGATGATCAGCCCGCCAAAGATGTTGGCCCAGCGCGATTGCTGGCCGGTGCTGACCATCAGCGCCGTGCCCGACATCGAACCGCCGCCGGGGATGCCACCGAGAACACCGCTGGCCACGTTGGCCAGACCCTGGCCGATGAAGTCTCGCGAACTGTCGCCGAAACGGCCGTCCGGGTTGGGGAAGTTCTGGGCCACGCCGGCGGCCTGCACCAGACCGATAATGGCGATGCCCAGCGCCGAAGGCAGCATCACACTGATATACCTGAATTCGGCGCCGGTGATGGTGAACAATTGCTCCGGCAGCGGCTCGATGAGCTGCACCAGACCCGGCGTGCTCAGATTGAGCGCCGCGGCCAACAGCGTGCCCGCGAACAGGGCGATCAGGTACGCCGACTTGCTGTATCGCGTGCGCGAGAGGGCCAGGATGATGAAGAGCACGACGCCGCCCACAGCCACGGCCGGCCATGACCAGCGTCCGACGCGCAAGACCGTATCGAGGCCGCTGGCGACGCGGCCGCGGAAAGCGCTGTCATAGCCGGTGAACGCCGCCAGTTGGCCGAGGATGATGATTAAGGATACGCCGGTCGTAAACCCGACCATGACCGAGTTGGACACAAAACGCAGCAGCTTGCCCAATCGGAGAAGACCGGCCAATAACTGGATGACGCCGACGAGGATGACCAGTAGCAGAAGGCTCTCCACGCGAAACCGGGGCGGAATGGCCAACAGGGCGCTGCCGACCGCTACCGACAGAGCGCTGGTGGTGGACACATTCATAAAGACCGAGCCGGTGAAGAGCGCGCCGACCGGCATGCCCAGCATAAGGGTGTACAGGCCCCGCACCGGGTCAACGCCGGCCAGTAGAGCGTTGGCTATTCCCTGGGGAATGTTGACAAGGGCGAAAGTCAGGCCGGCGACAAAATCGCTACGCAGTGCGCCTTGCGGCGGCAGATTTTCTTGGACCGACGCTCGTAGCGCTTCTGTGTCGGGCAATTTCACGATGGCGGTCCTGGTAGTGTGGCGATGAAGTATTTGATTGAATGGAGTTTTGTGTCTGTTGAGTTTGGAAGATTAACCCTGAGAGGACGCTTACAGGTAGCCTAACCCCCGCAGCCGTTCCTCAATTTGCTCTGCCTCAGCGGGCTTAAAGCCATATTCGGTCATTAAGCCCATGTCATTATTCTCAGTATAGGTGATTGCCTGGGGATTGGCAAGCGCCTCGGTCAGGACGCGGCCGTCCATGATGCGCGGCACCGGCTCGCCCAGCAGGTGCAGCAGCGTCGGAGCCAGATCGAGGATGCTGGCCTCCGGCAGAGCCACGCCGGAACGGATGCCGGCCCCGGCGGCGATGAAGATGCCCTCGCGCCGGTGGCAGCCGGAGTCGCCGCGAATCTGGCGCGTCATCACCCGGCCCTCGGTGGCGAAGAGGGGGCAGGCGATCATGGCATAGTGGTCGAGTTCCAGGTGCAGGTCGGGGCCGAGGGTGGCATAGGGGCCGTTGTAGACCTCGCGGCCGCGCCACAGGTTGGTCAGGATGGGCGCGCCGTTCTCGTCGCGTAGTTCGGTCAGGGCCGCGCTGACCTCGGCCAGCCGCCGGTCGTAATCGGCCTCGGTGACGATGCCGTGCGGCTCGCGGCCGGCGCGGTTCAGGTAGACCTGGCCGACGTGGCCCATGCTGTAGGCGATTGTCCGTCTCCAATCGACGCTGTCGAAGCTGAGGAAGCGGCCGACGATGTCGTTGCGCGCCTTCTTGCTGACGCGGGCGATGGTGTTCTGCAGGCCCAGCCGCGAGACCCACTGGTAGGCCGCCGCCGGGGTGATGCCGTGGCGGAAAGCCCACGACTTCAGTTGGGTCATGGCGTCGGGCTTCAGCTTCAGCAGCCCTTTCTGCATGAAGAACACGTTCAGGTTGACCATGTTCTTCAGCGGGCCGAAGCCGTGGTCGGACATGACGACGGTGCTGGAGTCGGGCGGCAGCTGGGCCATCAGCCGGCCGATCCAGGCATCGACGCGGGCGTAGCCGTCGCGAATGGCGTGCTCGTAGGGCGAGTCCTCATAGCGGCTGTGGCTGTGATCCATAAAGCGCCACAGGGCGTGCTTGGCCACGTCCATGGCGATGAAGTGAACCATGAGCACGTCGGTCGGCTCGGCCGCCATCAGCTTCAGCGCCCAGCGGCCGTGGGTGTCGATCAGGTCGTAGATGTCGGCGATGAACTCGGCCTCGTTGCCCGGTTTGTACTGCACGTCCGGGGCGACGCGGTAGGGGCCGAGCGGCCGGCCGTCGCGCCCCGGCGTGGCCTCATAGCGGGCCAGCAGATCGGCCGGGTGGCTAATGGTGGCGTTGCGCGGGCTGAGGATATCGGTGACGACGAAGCCATTGACCGGCTGCGGCGGGTAGGTCACCGGCACATTAAGCACGCCGACGCGGTAGCCCTGCGCCGACAGCCGTTGCCACAGCGTCGGCTGGCGGATGCGTGTCGAGTTGACCAGGGTGAAGTTCTCGCCGTGGGGCTGAATGAAGTCAAAGACGCCATGCTTGCCGGGGTTGACGCCGGTCATGAACGTCGGCCAAGCCGGGCTGGTGACCGGCGGCAGGGTGCTGGCCAGATCGGCCGTCACGCCCTCGGCCATCAGGCGGGCCAGGTTGGGCAGATAGCCCTCGGCCGCCCAGGGGCGGATGAGGTCAAACGTCGCGCCGTCGAAACCGATGATGAGGAGGGTCATTTGGACAGTATAGCGTAAGTGGAAGTCAAGTGAAGCAATAGGACGCTGATCACGCTGATGAGGACGCTGATTTCCGCTGTCAGATTAAGCCGTTCTTCGGCGAGAATCAGCGCCAGCATCAGCGTTTATCAGCGTGCCATTGCTCTCGCGTCCGATAATCTGTCGCACGCGGTAGACCCGCAGCCCCTGCGTCTCATAATACGTGCGCGTCGTCAGTTCGGCGATGAGGCCCATGACGATGAACTGCACGCCGATGATGACCAGCAGCACGGCCAGCAAGAGTAATGGCCGGTCGCCGATGCGCATGGCGTTGAAGCCGGCCAGCCCACCGGTGATGCCCGCCCACACCTTCAGCGCCGTCAGGTAGCCGCCGATGAGCGCGCCCAGGGCGAAGAGGATGATGCCCCAGCGGCCGAAGAGTTGCATTGGCCGGTCGCCGTACTTGCGCAGGAAGTGGATGGTGAACAGGTCGAGGATGACGCGGAAGGTGCGCGACAGGCCGTACTTGCTCTGGCCGGCCACGCGAGCGCGATGGTTGACCGGCACTTCAGCCATGCTGAAGCCGCCGAAGTTGACCAACTCCGGGATAAAGCGGTGCAGCTCGCCGTAGAGGTTCAGGTCATCCACGACTTCGTGGCGGAAGGCGCGCAGGGAACAGCCGCGGTCTTTCAGGTGGACGCCGCTGGTCTCGGCGATGAGCCAGTTGGCCACGCGCGAGGGGAAGCGGCGCACGAGGTTGTCTTGCCGGTTCTGCCGCCAGCCGTTGACGACATCGTAGCCCTCATTCAGCTTGGCCAGCAGGGCAGGGATGTCGGCCGGGTCGTTCTGGCGGTCGGCGTCGAGGGTAACGATGACCGCGCCGCGGGCGTGGTCGAAACCGGCGGCGAAGGCGGCCGTCTGGCCGTAGTTGCGCCGGAAGCGGATGGCGACGATGCGCGGGTCGGCCGCGGCCAACTCTTGTAGACAGGCGAAGCTGCTGTCGCGGCTGCCGTCGTCGATGAAGAGCACCTCATAGTCGAGGCCCGTGGGCGCCAGCGCGGCGCGAATCTCGCCCACCAGGGGCGCGAGGTTGTCTTCCTCGTTGTAGACGGGGATGACGAGGCTGAGGTCGAGCGCCTCGTGGGGTGTAGTGTTCAATCGGTGTTTAGTTCCCGGTAACGGAATACTGATGTGATTGACTTAGGCTACTTCGAGTTCATACCGTTGAATAAGGATTTCAGCCGGTATTCCTAGCCCATCTCGGAGATTTCTGATCATCTCAAGCGAAAGAGGAAGCCGACGTTCCAGGACGGCGGTGACTTGATTTCGCCCTAAATACGGCTCCAGGGCTTCGGGCGGCAACTGTTGGTTTTCAAGATAGAAAAGAATGGCCTCAATCGGATCGGGTGGGCCAATGGGGTCCGTGACTTCTTCATAGGCATCTACAAGCGTAACCAAGACGTCCAACTTGTCCTCATCCGCCTCATCTGGGGCAGCGTTGAGAAGGCGGTCTATTTCTTGCAGAGCGTACTTGTAATCGGCTTCATTTCGGATCGGTTTGATGTCCATTGATCTGTACCTCGCGTTGAGGGTTGTGATCCACATGCGCCAAAGGTGAGGCGGCCGTGGGTTTCACCTAGACCGTCGCTACATCAATATTATCGTACTCGTGGTGCGTTCCAATGAAACGAATGTAGACAGCATGATGTCGGTAGACAACGACGACAACCAGCCGATAGCGATTGCCTTTGATGTTGAAGACAACGCGGTCATTTCCTACAAAGCTTGCCGTGCGGAAGATGCTCCTGACATCGCTTGGTGTATGCCAGTCTGCTTGCCGCACGTAAGTATACCACGTCCGCAGCGGTTCTTCGGCGTCTGGATGCGCTTCCCAGAAATCGCGCAGCGTGCGACGGGCGATGATTCTCATTGGTAATTAGGCCACATACCCCAGGTCGCGCAACTTCTGCAACACCTGCTCCTCCTCGGCGTCGCTGAAGACGGCGTCGCCGCCGAAACCGTCGCCGGGGCCGATGTCGCTAGTGACGACGGGGTTGGCGGCGTTGAACTCGTCGGTGAAGGCCTCGGTCAGCACGCGGCCGTCCATATAGCGCGGCACGGGCAGGCCCAGGTAGTGGAGGATGGTCGGCGTCGGGTCAACCAGGCGCGCGCCCTCCAGCCTGGCCCCGGCGCGCACGCCCGGCCCGCGCAACCCCAGCACGCCGTTCATGTGGTGGTGGCCTGTCTGCCCCAGGCTCGGCTCGATGACCTTGTTGGAGCCGAAGTCGGCGTGGCCGAAGGAGACGTATTTAGCCCGGTCGGTGTGCAGCACCAGGTCAGGCAGCCGTGCCGCGCTGATGCCCTGGAAGACCTCTTCGCGCCGGTAGACGACGGGCACGACCTGGCTGCCGTCCTCCGGGTCGCGCAACGCCTTGGCCGCGGTGATGATGGCGTCGCGCAACGCCTCGTACTCGGCCGGATCGACCGCGCCCTGCGGCCGCTGCCCCTTGACGTTCAGGTATACCTGGCCGAAGTTGCCCACCGAGAAGGCTTTCGTCCGCGCCCAATCCACGTCGTTGAACGACAGGAAGGCCCGCCGTAGCACCCCGCCGCCGCGGCCGCGCTTGACGTTCTTGCGCACGTCGCTCAGCCGCAGCGCCGTCAGCGCCTTGAGGGCGTTGATGGGTGTGACGCCCAGCCGGAAGGCGGCCCGCTTCAGCAAGCTCACCGGCGTGCGCTTGAAGGCCAGCCAGCCGTTTTGCGCCAGCCAGTTGTTGATGTGGAAGAACTTGTGGAACGGCCCGAAGCCGTGGTCGGACAGGACGACCGTCAGCGCGTCCGCCGGCACGAGGGCCAGCATCTCCCCCAGCAGCCGGTCAACCATCTCGTAGTAGTCGAGGATGTCGGGCAGCACGCGCGCGGCCATCGCCGGGTCATGGAGCGGATGCGTCGGATCGACCAGATGCCAGATCTCGTGTTGCAGGTTGTCGGTCGTCTCCAGGATGTAGATGAAGAGGTCCCACGGCTTCTCGCGCAGCAGGTAGAGCACCGACTTGGCCCGGTCGATCTCCAGTTGCTTGCAGGCGCGCACGAAGACGCCGGGGTCAACGCCGCGCCCCTTCTCCGACATACGCATGGGATAGGGGCCGCAGGCGTCGAGCAGCTCCTGCTTCAGCGACTGCGGGTAGGTGTAGTCGCTCTCCTGGCTGGGCGTCAGGAAGGAGCAGAGCATGAAGCCGTTGACCGGCTGCGGCGGCTCGGTCATGGGCAGGCTGATGACGCCGACTTGCCGCCCGGCCGCGCCGGCGAACTCGTAGATGGCCGGGACGGCGCGGGTGCGGCCGTTGGACACGCGCACGTCGTAGCCGTCGGGCGCGGGGTAGGTGAAGTCGATGACGCTATGCTGGCCGGGATTGGTGCCGGTCATGAACGACGGCCAGGCCGAGGCGGACACCGGCGGGATGGTCGAGCGCAGCGGGCCGCCGGCCCCTTCGGCCAGCAGCCGGGCCAGGTTGGGCAGCCGGCCCTCGTCGAGCCAGGGTTGCAGCAGATCAAAGGTGATGCCGTCGAGACCAAAGACGGCGGCTTTGCGGTGGGGCATAGGGGTCATTGGTTTGGTATTGTAGGGGCGGGTCTAAGACCCGCCCCCTCCCATGTGGGCGGGTCTAAGACCCGCCCCTACCCGGTTGCGGCGCGCGCACGAAGGCGACCACACTGCGGATGGCGTACATCAGCCCGCCCAGCAGCCCGGCGCTGAAGCGCAGGAAATAGAACGCCAGCGACATGGACACGGCCGTGGCCGCGGGCACGCCGACGGGCACGAATAGGAAGGTGTAGATGCCCTCACGCAGCCCCAGCCCGTTGAAGGTGATCGGCAGCAGGTTGATGAGGGCGATGATGGGCACGAACAGGGCAAAGACGCCGAAGGGCAGATGCACGCCCAGCGCGTCGGCAATGGTCACCTGCATGAAGATGAGATTGAGCGTGAACGGCAGACTGATCAGCAGCGCGGCCAGCAGCGCGTTCAGCGGGTAGCGGTGGATGGTGTTGACCAGCCGCTCGAACTTGTCATAGAACGGCAGCGACGACGCCTTGGGGTAGATGCGGCGCAGCACGGCGATGGGGTCAGCCCAGCGGGCGACGAAGAAGGCCACGGGCACACCCAGCGCCGTCACCAGAATGAGCGCCCACAGGGCCAGCGGCAGGTCTACGTCGGCGGCGTGGGCCGACGTGTTCCACAGCAGCGCCCCGATGGCGATGAGCGACGAGCCGACCAGGCCGGTGACACGCTCCATCAGCACCGAACTGAGCGCCTCAGAGCCGTGGCCGTGGCTCTGGCGCAGCGTGACCACCTTGACCAGGTCGCCGCCGAAGCCGGAGGGAATGAAGTTATTGGCGAAGAAACCCAGGTAGTAGAGGTAGACCAGGTAGCCGAAGCGCGGCTCGTCGTTCAGGGCGCGCAGCAGGACGTACCAACGAAAGGCGCGGATGACGACGTTGAGCTGGAACAGCAGGAAGGCCAGGCCGTACCAGTACCAGTTGATGCGCGACAGCGTGGCCACCACCTCGCCCAACCCCACCCGGCTGAGCAGCCAGACGAGGAGGATGACGCTGAGGGCAATTTGGGAGAGGCCAACCAGCTTCTTGCGGTTGGCGCGGAGGAATTTGGCCATAACAAGGGGGATTATAGCACAGGGGAAGACGGCCACGGTAACGACCGTGGCCGACGGCAAGCCGATGGGTACTGGACGATGAGCCGACTCTTGCGCCTAAGCTATCAACTCCAGCGTTACTAATCGTCCAATTCGCGCTTCAAAGGTGATGAGCATTTCCAGACTGAACTTCTCCCACTTGCCGCGAACCAGGTCAGATACACGCGATTGAGCGACGCCAAGTTGTTCGGCCGCCTGTGCCTGAGTCAGGTTAGTGGACTCAATGTACTCGCGCAAATCGCTCATGAGCTTGGCGCGCATTTCCAGAATTACGGCCTCGCCGGAGTCGAAACCGAGATCGACAAAAACATTGCCGCCGGATTCAGTGATCATGTCATCCATACTTCATCTCCCAATTAGACGATAGCGTCGCCTAGCTAACTCAATATCATCGCGTCGTGTCTGTTGGGTCTTTTTCTGGAAAGCATGTAGAACGTAGACTGCATCAGCGAATTTAGCGACGTACAGAACACGCCACTCACCCAGAACTTGGATACGTATTTCGCGTACCCCTGGGCCGACGACTGACATTGCTTTCCAGTCAGACGGTTCAAGCCCCCGCTGCACAGCAAAAAGCTCGAAGCCGACTTGGCGACGGGCCTCGGCTGGGAAGTTGCGCAGGTCGTCTAGGCTTGAGCCAACGAAGTAGAGTACTTTCATTCTATCCCGTTTCATTATACAAATATTGTGATAAACGTGCTAAAGTGCTTGTTTAAGTTGCGGGCGAACGACGAGTCATCCATTTTGACTGCCCATTTCCAGCGCGTCGTAGACGTCGGCCGCCCACCTTCGTACAGAGTCGCTATACCGCTCAATCCCCACAGCCACGACATCCTGCGCCCGCATCGTCCACAACGGCGGACGCTCATACGCCCCGTGGTTCCCCGGCCGTCCGGTAATGCTCCACCCCCGTTGGCCGGAATCGACCGCCGCGCGCTGCCGCTGCCGCACCTCGGCCGGCGACAGACCCCCGGCCACAAAGTCGGCCAGCAGCCGCCGCGCGTGGGCCAGCCCCTCGGCCGAGTAGAGGCTGGGGTGTTGCAAGTGGTAGCACAGCACCATCAGGTGATGCACCTCGCCCAGTTCCGGCCGCTCGTTTTCCCAGAAGAGCAGTTGGTGGAAGTCGTCGGCGCAAGTACGCCCATCGGCCCACGCCGCGCCGCATTCGGGACAATGGTCGCTCATGCGCCCATTGTATCACGGTTGCCCTGTGCCACGGCTCGCTGCCGTTGTAGCCCAGCCTGTCAGGCTGTCGTCGCCGGCCACAGCCTAACAGGCTGTGCTACGGGCTGTGCCACGGCTCACTGCCGTTGTAGCCCAGCCTGTCACCCTAATTTTGCGCAAAAATCGGGGGGGGTATCAAAGGCCCACCGAGCAGACATAGAACCTTGCCAAAAGAATTGGAGGTAGAACCTGAAGGAAACATGGCTCAGGGATTGCCAAAATGGGTTAGCAACCGGTGGATGCCTGCAGCGACCGGTACCGCATAGGGATGAAGACGGTTGAGGTGGACTTCCACCAGCCGGCCTTGGTCGAACAGCAGGCGACCAGGCAGTTGAAAGACATCCTCCAGTAGCCGTGTTGTGCCGAAAGCTGCCAGCGACTGGTCGGGGAACATCCAATGGGATGCCCAGGCCAGAAGATTGTGGACCACGTCGGTCAGCAAGACCAACGCTTCTTGAGCAGCCAGGCGTTTCTTGCGGCGTTGTTCCAGCTTCAAGCCGTTTTTGTCGGCTTGAATTTCGGTTTCACAAGCGCCGCGGTCGTCGTAGCCGGCGATGATGTCGGCCAGCGACCAATCGGGAAGGGAAGTGACGATGACGGCCTGTTTGACCTGGCCGCCCAGCCCTAGCCAGCGCACGACCAGGCAGGTCGTTGGCCGGACATAGACCGGTGGTTGCACCGCCGGAGCCACCCAACGGTCTGGGCGCAATGGTCGCCAAGCGGTTGGCGCGACCTGCCTGGCCAAGGCTCCCGGCCGACGCCCGCCCTTATTCTTCGTCAAGACCTGCCAGTCGTGACCGAGGGCATAGTTGATGTTGGCGTCACTGCCAAAACCAGCGTCGGAGCGTAACACCGTCCGCTGCTTCTGTGCCGCAGTCAGTCCCAAAAAGGCGTCCAGGGCGGCCACCGTTGGCTGATAGACCGGGCTGCTTTCCTGATTGCCGGAATACAGGCGGGAGAACAGCGTCTCATGGTATCCGGGGGCATGAACGCGGGCCAGTTGACGACCGTACTGATTCCGCCGCGCCTGTAGCCTGTAGGCCCTTCGTGCTGCTCTCAGCCTGCCGCGAAATGGGCAGCGGCGACAGGTCGATATCCAGCCACAGCCACGCCTGGTCGAAGTCATGACGCAAGGTCAGGCTCTCGCGCCGGAACAGCGCCTCGCTCCCCTGGCGCAACTGGCCGACAGCAGCCCCGTCAAAGGCATCCAGCGTTCGCGTCAAGGTGGATTGTTCGGCAAACTGCTCTCGTCCCCAAGCCCGGGCCAGAACCTTATCCGGCCGCAGGCGGGTGTTGACCTGGACAATGCCGCGACAGCCGGCCAGGATGCTCACCAGCAGGTCCAGTAGCTTGGCTTGGGGACTGTGGTCAACCGTTTTTAGTCCCAGTGCCAGACTTGTCCATACCGGTGACAGAAAGTCTGTCCGTGTCAGACAGTAGCCGAGCACCCCTAGTGGGGCAGAGCCTGTCTCTTCCCGCATCTCGGTCAAACGGATGATGGCCGCCATGGCCAACCTCCTGTTGAAGATGTGCCTTTCTACCTCAATTGTTAAGGTTCACGACCGGGACGGTTTGCTACCCCCCTGTTTTTGCGCAAAATTAGGGTGTCAGGCTGTCGTCGCCGGCCACAGCCTAACAGGCTGTGCTACGGGCTGTGCCACGGCTCGCTGCCGTTGTAGCCCAGCCTGTCAGGCTGTCGCCGCCGGCCACAGCCTAACAGGCTGTGCTACGGCTCGCCTAACACAAAAGGCCGGCGTCCGGTTTGCCCGAACGCCGGCCTCTTTACTTGTTGGCCAGGGCTATGTCATGCCCGCGCGGGCCGGGCCGCGCCTACAACCCATCCACGTTCAGCAGCGGCTCCTTGATGCCGTCCGGGTCGCCGGCGTTGTTCCAGTTGGAGTTGGCCGCGGCGATGAGCGCCGCCTTTACCTGGGCCGGGGTCGCGCCGGGGTTGTTGGACTTGTAGAGCGCTGCCGCGCCGGCCACGTGGGGCGAAGCCATGGACGTGCCCGACATGGTGGCGTAGGCGCTGCCGCGGTAGGTCGAGTAGATGCAGACGCCGGGGGCGATCAGGTCTACGTCAGAGCCGTAGTTGCTGAAGTCGGCCAGCGTGTCGTCCACGTCGCTGCGGCAAGTGGCCGCCCCGCCGCCGCCGGGCTGCCCGTTGAAGTCGGCCAGGGCCGAGACGGTGATGACCTCGGAATAGGTGGCCGGCCGGAAGTTGTTGGCGTTGGCCGCGGAGTTGCCGGCGGCGACCACGTAGGTCACGCCCGCGTTGACCGAGTTGCAGATGGCGTTATGATAGGCGTCCGAGCCGGGGCAGGTGCTGTCGGAGCCGCTGCCGCCCAGGCTCATGTTGACCACCTCAATCGTGCCGGCGTTGGCCGTTACCCAGTTGATGCCGCAGATGATTGTGGAGGTCGTGCCGGAACCCTGGTTGTTCAGCACCCGCACCGCCCACAACCGCGCCCCCGGAGCGACGCCGACGACGCCGTTGCCGTCATCCTTGGCGGCGATGGTGCCGGAGACGTGCGTGCCGTGGCCGTGGCCGTCGGCGTACGAATTGCCGGTGGAGCAGTTCTTGCCGCCGACGACGTTCAGATCGGGGTGGTTGGTCTGGATACCCGTGTCGAGTACGGCCACGTCCACGTTGACCGCGCCGGAGCCGTTGCCGGAGACGGTGCTGCTCAGTTCGCCATCGATGCGGTCGATGCCCGTGGGCAGCGTCTGGGCCTGGATGGTGACAACGCGGTCGGGTTCAACCGACAGCACGCGCGGGTCGGCCATCAGCCGCTCCAGGCGCGACGCCGGGATGCGCGCGGCGAAGCCGGTAATGGCCACGTCGTAAACCAGGGAAACGCGCAGGCCATAGGCCCGGCTGAGATCGGCGGCCACGGCGGTGACTTTGGCGTTGGAGTTGGCGCCGACGCTGGGGGCCAACTGGACGATGTAGTGGTTCGGCACGATGTCGCCATCGGCCAACGCCGGCCGGACGGCGCGGCCGCCCAGGATGAGGGTGAGCATGATGACAGCGGCGACGAGCGCGAACAACTTGACTCTGCGGGTGAACACCATCGGACACTCTCCTTCGACACAACTCGGTTTGTTAACATACCTGACAGCCAGGTGACTACACGGGCAACCCACTGGAGCCAGTGGATGATCGCCCTTTGCGAGCGAGCGACGGGATTATAGAAACAGTTATTGGGCCGGCAAGGGGATCATTCGCCGGGCACGGAAATGCCACGCGAATGTCACCCAACTGCCGCCGCAAGCAGGGGCGTGTATTCATACCCCTTTCTATACCCTGCTTGTGCCGTGAGAAAGGCGACAATTTCGCGCCAATCCACTATTCTAGAAGTGAGTCGCCGCGCCGCTCGAACAGCACTGCTCCAGCAGCCCCAGGGCGCGGCCCCAACGAATGAGGCAACCCATGAAAGCGATACGCATCCATGAATGTGGCGGGCCGGAAGTGCTGCAAGTCGACGAGATCGATGTGCCACAGCCGGGGCCGGGTGAGGTGCGGGTGATGGTCCGCGCCGCCGGGGTCAACTTCATCGACATCTATCAGCGCAAAGGGCAATACAAGGGCGAACTGCCCTTCACGCCCGGCTCGGAGGCCGCCGGCGAAGTCCACGCCCTGGGCGAGGGCGTCAGTGGCCTGGAGGTGGGCGACCCTGTGGCCTACGCCATGCACCTGGGGGCCTATGCCGACTTCGCTATCGTGCCCGCCTGGAAGCTCGTCCGCATCCCGCCCGGCGTCAACGTCATGACCGCCGCCGCGGCCATGCTCCAGGGCATGACCGCCCACTATCTGACCCACGACACCTATCGCATCTGCCCCGGCGATACGGTGCTCATCCACGCCGCCGCCGGCGGCACGGGCGCGCTGGTGGTGCAGATGGCCAAGCTGTGCGGCGCGCGGGTCATCGGCACGGTCTCGACCGCGGAGAAGGAGCAGCTGGCCCGCGAGCGCGGCGCGGACGAGATCATCCGCTACACCGAGCAGGACTTCGAGACTGAGGTGAAGCGGCTGACCGGCGGCCGCGGCGTCCACGCCGTCTACGACTCCGTCGGCCGCGACACCTTTCTGAAGGGGCTGAACTGCCTGCGCCCGCGCGGCATGATGGTTCTCTTCGGCCAGTCCAGCGGCCCGGCCGCGCCGATTGACCCGCAACTGCTGAACCAGAAAGGCTCGCTCTTCCTGACGCGGCCGACCCTGGGCCACTACAACGCCACCCACGAGGAGATTCGCAGCCGCGCCAACGACATTTTCGAGTGGATCAACAGCGGCCAACTGGTCGTGCGCATCGACAAGACCTTCCCGCTGGACGAGGCCGCCGACGCCCACCGCTACATGGAAGCGCGGCAATCGAAGGGCAAAGTGCTGCTGGGCACACAGCAGGGCCGGGCCAGGAAGGTCGAACAGATCGACCGGACGATTGACCGCGGCGACCTGGTGGACGAGTCAGCCTGGGAGTCGTTCCCGGCCAGCGACCCGCCCAGCTTTGCCGCGCCAACCAACGCCGGTCAGCGGTAAGCAGGGAGATAGCAGCGTCGGAAGAAGGCGCTCACGCAAAGGCGCTAAGGGGCAAAGGCGCAAAGAAGAATTGAAGAGAGATTCTTCTTTGCGTCCTAGTATAGTCGCCCCCAAGTGGTATAAAGGGAAAGACACGGCAGGCCGATTGCGTCCAGGTACATCAAGACCGTAGCAAAGCAGGGTCGCCGTGTCTTCCGCGGGAATGCC